>JALBWU010000002.1 GCA_022678445.1 Candidatus Aramenus sp. CH1
TTTCTTGAGGATTTGCGTAAAAGGTTTAGGGATAGGTTGTATTTGATGCAGTATTCTCGTATTCAGTATTGGATTGGTTGGGAGGCTAGGAAGAGTGGTTTGAGTGTTATTATGGCGGGGAGGAAGTCAGCTTGATTGACGACATCCTGTAGGCTTCCTTCAAGGCCTCCTCTGGCCTTAAAGAGTACTTGATAATGTACTTCTTCACTTCCTTGTAGCTCTCTGGGCTCTGAACTACTTCCTTTGACGTTGAGAGCAACTTCAAGTACGTCGACCTCCTTTCTATCTCATGCTTTACCTCGTCGAGCGACTTTCCCATCTCCTCGATCCTGGTTAACATGACCTTAGCGTTCTCTAGCATAAGGGTATGCGTATCAGACTTGGGCTCCCATGATGACACTCTCCTGAAGTCGTTGTAGCTTACTATCTCGTCTATAGCTACCGCCCTTCTCCTCAAGACTATCTTCTCCCCTACGTATACTGGCAACCTCCTGACGTTCACCATTACGTTCATCATGGGTATCCACTCCTTGGGGATGTTCAGAGGTTCGTTCATTAGCCTCTTTATTGCGCTGTCTGTATCGTAGGCGTGGAAAGTAGTAGCTCCTCCGTGACCTGTGGAGAGAGCTTGGAACAGGACGTAAGCTTCCTGCCCCCTTATCTCTCCGACCACGATTATATCTGGCCTATATCTTAGGGACAACTTCAGTAAGTCCATCAAGCTTATTTCTTTTCCTGCTCCTCCGTATACCTCCCTTGTATGTAGTTGCACCCAGTTATCTTGGGCCAGCTTTATCTCAGGGATATCCTCTATGGACACTATCTTCATTGACTCCTTTGCGAGGTTGAGGATAGCGTTTAACATTGTAGTCTTTCCTGCGCCTGTGACTCCGAGGACCATAAACGACATCCTTAGGTCTATGGCGTACCACAAGTAGGCGGCAACTTCTGGAGACAAAACTCCAGAGTTGATCAAGTCCAGGATCGTTATGGGCCTATCGTTAAATCTCCTAATAACGAAGGAGGAACCCCTGGCACTTACTTCCTTCCTGAAGGTCGCTGCTATCCTGTCTCCCTGTGGCAGGATTCCATCGTTTATGGGAGTGGCTATTGAGATCGTTTTGTTGGCTAGGGTCATGTACCTCATCACTACTTGGTCCAACAGCTCTGCTCCGTCAACTTCGATGTCGAGCACCTTCATGTTTTCCTTTATCATAATATTTGTGGGTAGGTACTCGTACTCCCTGTGGTATACGAAAATTGGTGAGCCAAGGCCACTACACGAAATGTCCTCTATCTTATAGTCAGCTAAAAGGGGCGTTAGGATGTTGTAGCCAAACATATTTCTCAATAGGTAATAGAGGGCTATCTTACCTCTAGTGCTTAGTACTTGTAGTTCCCCTTTGCTTCCTTGTATTATTTCTAGGTCTTTTCTTTTCATGGAAGCATCGTAGATTACCTTACCTAGATCCAGCAGGTCTGTCCTGGAGTTGAGAAGTTCCCTCTCAATTTCGCCTATGAAATATTTGTATATCTCAAATGATTGGTTGTCTATTGGGGGCTCGATTAAGACGTACTTGTATATACCCTTGTTAATATCGTAGGTAATGAAGACGTGCGGGTTCGCTATACTGAGCTCTATTTTGGCCTTCGCAAAGCTGTCCCTTATCTCAGGTGGAATACTCCCTAAAATATTTATATCATAATCAGAAATAATTTCTGTTACCTCTTCCACTGGGGCCGAGAGAGGAAGGAGGTTGACGGGCATTCTAACCTCTGTTGTCCTAGATTTGCCGTTATTACCGCTGAACTTTAACTTGGAAAGTATACTAGCCATTAGTAGTAGTATAAATTTTCTTCCTTATAAATCTTGCAAACTCTAATATTATGAATTAAGAAGAGGTGATGTTATACTATAGGAAATTTTAAGACAGAAGACTAAAACTAATTGTGTGATCCAAGTATTTTGGCTCTCCGATTTTATCTGCGATCCAAGGTCTCATATAACCGCTCACCCGTCTCTGAAACTGAATTATTTCAATACACGTTTAACAATGGTGTTTTAAGAAAACATATTGTTTAAAATACCTTAATACAAATAGATATTATGGCATTAAAGTTAAGGAAGACTTCGACCACTGGAACTCCTGTTACTAAAAACGCAAGAAAGGGCCCAAGCTCATTGTACATAGGGTTTTACAACTTAGGCCTAGTAAAGAGAATGGCAAAGAGCTACCAAGAGAAGTTAATGTTAGCTGGATCAACTGAGGACCCAGTGCTTTTCGCTGCAAGGACGTTCTTCTTTACGTTGGTGGGATTAGCGATAGGCCTAGTACTGATGATATTTGGAGGGCTTATCTTGTTTAAGTTCTATCTGCCCTTGAGGGAGCCCAAGTTCTTGGCAGTGTCCCTCATGATGATAATGTTTGGTGTGGTAATTCCAGTGGTAATGTATTTCATTTCCTATCTAAACGTATCGCAGGCTATTGACAACAGGAAGAACGGCCTTAACGCAGAGACCTTCGCGTTCTCCGCGGTCTTCATAATATTCCTTAGGTCAGGGCTAAGCCCTAGAGTGCTATTCGAGAGAATTCCTAAGGCCGGTGCATTCCAGTACGTGACACAGCTCATGCTCTACGGCTACAAGAGGATGAAGTACCTAGGCGAGAGCGTTGAGGACGCTTTCAGAGAGACCACGAAGGTCTCTCCCTCGAAACTCTTTAATGATTTCATAAGCACCTACATTACCGCGGTTAGAACTGGGGCCCCAGTGATCGAAACGATGGAGGCAAAGGTGAGAGCCCTGTTAAGAGAGTTCGAACTCCTAGGGGACAAAGCAGCTGAAAACTTATCGGGAGTAGGAGAGGGGTATGTGATATGGTTAGCGTCAGGCTACATAATGATATTCTTGGTGTTAATACTTGAGGCAGTGTTCCCCCAACTAGGCGGGGGATTAACGCTAGGGCTCATGGGAGCAGTCGCCGTTGTGCTCATCCCGATAGTCAACCTGGTTTTCGTATTTATGGCAGACTCGATCCAGTTAAAGTTCCCTGAGAGGAAGCTGAGTTCATATAAGGTGTTTTACGTGACTTTCCCTATTGGCATGATAGTGACCTTCGTGATACTGGGGTTGGAACATCAGCTTTTCAACTTGTTTACCTTATCTGGCACAGTCCAAGACATAGTTCCCACTTCAATAGCGATCTTGATCGGCTTGCTAATAGCGTCTGTCCCTCCTGCAATCGTAACTAGCAAGGAACTGAGGGAGGGGACAGGCTACGATCAGTACGTTGTGAACTTGCTTAGGGCCATTTCTGAAGGTCTGAGAGCAGGCCTATCCCCTGAGGCAGTTATAAGGAACTTAAAGGACTCCAAGGAAATGGGAAAGTTAAGGGACGTACTAAGGGCCATCGTGGCTTACGTTAATCTAGGCTATCCACTAAAGGACGCCATAAGGAAAGGTGCAGACAGGATAAACGACTTCACCTCTAAGATAGCCCTACTGTCCCTTGCGGACATGTTGGACATAGGTAGCCTAACGCCCGAGACAGTAGAGGTTCTTGCACAGCAAATAGATAGCCAGATCCTTGTGAGAAGTAAGTACCTAAGTAAGGTAAAGATACTGATGGCGACGCCATATGTCGGCGTTGTCATAGCCCTAATTGCATCAATATTCTTAGGGATTGCGGTGGACAAACTCATACTAGTCCAGAGCTTCTCCTACGGTCCGCTAGTTCTAGCGTCGGAGCTCCTGCCAAAGGCAGTGTATATTTCTGCCGTTTCTTCTATCTATAACGCCTATTTCGCTGGGTTCTTGGTAGGTAAGCTGGGCTCCGGAAAAATGGCTACGGGCTTCCTCCACAGCGTCATATTGGCTGTAGTTACTGTGGTAATGCTTATCGTAATGCTTCACGTTAACATAAACTTCGCTACTCCAAGTAGCTCTTCAGCAGCGCTGTAAACTACGCAAGTTTTTTTATTTTTACTTAGTTTTTATTTCTACAATATCTTTATCCTCAAGTGGATGATCTCCTCCTACCTTCTGCCCAGGGAACTTTGCTGAGGGACCCCAAACCCTGGCGTACTTAAAGTTCTCTGACAGCGCGCTGTGGAGTTTCCTAGCCACGTCGAGTACAGTCGCACCCCTCTTCATTATGAGGGGTTCTTGGGTTGGCTTTTCCCCCGGCTCCTTGGTATACACCCTTATTACGTCGAGGCTCTCGAACAAGTACCTCCTCAGCTTGTCCAACTCATCGAAGGTGGCCAGGGGAAAACCAGCGTCAAACTTGGTCTCTGAGAGTATAACCATTGGCTTGTAAGTGGTCGCCTCAAATATAGCCTTCTCCACGTCGTCTAGAGTGACCTCTCCGATCACCTTGACGATTGCCGACCTTATGCCAAAGCCCTCTAGGTAGCTCCTCACCTCGTTCTCGTCTGTGTTAACCAGCTTACCCATGTTTATAATCCTAATCCCATCCTTGTGGCTCCTCGACTTCTCTATGACCACTCTACCTTTGGGCTTGCCTAGCAGGATGTTGTTAGACTCCAGGAACTCCCTAATCCTAGTGAACTCCGCCTCGTTGGATACAACTGCCAAGATGGCGTCCGCGTTCCTAGCTAGGCCTATTATCTTTCCAGCGATGAGCTTGGAGTCGAGGATCAGGGGAGGCGGGTTTACAAGCTGTATGGCAACGTCCTCGTAGTACGTCATAGCAGGGACAGGGAGATCTTTGGGATCCTGTTTGACGTTAGTCAGCATCCTTACTGCCCTATTTTTCAGCTCCTGCCTGCCCAAGACTAGAACTTGTCCTGCACCCTCCTTCTCCACGAAAAAGGAAAGCGAGGAGGACTTTTTGTGCCTCTGCTTCTCGCTCTCTTCTCTGAGTTCCGCTAGACGCCTTTTTGCCCAGTAGACAAGGTTTTCCGTCCCCTTGTGTTTTGGGACATAGCTTAGGAAGTCCTGGATCGCCTTTATCTTCTCCTCAGGGGTCTTCGCCTCCATTACCCTTATCCACTTGGCTTTGGCCTCTGCAGGTAGGTTAGTTACCATCTACATCCGACCTCTCCTTTTCGAGGTAGAAATTGGGGGCAATCCTGTGAAGGATTTTCCACGAACGCCTTAATATCGGTGGAGGCGGTTCGCCCCTTTCGTGGACTTCCATTACCCACTTTATGGTCTTAGGGTCAGAGGGGTAACCACTTCCGAAGTCCCCGAACCTCTCCTTCAAAGACTCTACTATTCGGTCCCTGATCACTTTAGCTATTATACTAGCTGAGCTACATTCAATAAAGTTTTCGTCGGCCTTGTGGACTACGTTAGGACTAAACCCCAGCTCAAGGATCCTCTTTATGACTTTTTCCTCGTTGCCAACCTTGTCTACAGTCACCACAGAGGGGGAGAACGTAGACATGGCCTCTATTATTTGGATGACCTTCTCGTAGGTGACGTCGTTCAAGTTGGCGCTGTCTATTTCCTCGGGAAAGGCCTTGGCTATAGCTATTGCCTCAGCGTTGTCGAGTATAACGTTAAAGAGCCTTTCTCTAGCATCTCTGCTCAGCTTTTTGCTGTCCCTAACTCCGTAGTCCTTCAGCAACTTCTCCCTCTTTTCGTCCAAAAGCACCCCAGCTACGACCATCGGGCCTATTAAGGGACCTCTGCCCGCCTCATCTATTCCGAGCTTCATACTCTAAGCGAAATAACTAGTTTAGCAGTCCTTTTACCTTTTTTAGTGCTCTCGTCCTGGAAGCTCTCGTTAACGGTCACGTCAACAAAGGAGGCCACATAGGAGGCCAGCTTCCTCGCAACCGACTTCTTTATGAAGTAGTAGTCTATCCCTTCCTTTCCCTCAACCACGTCCGCCAGGTTAGCTATAACCTCCTCAGTGAAGAACGACTCAAACAACTTCCTCTTTTCCCTCTCAAGGCCTGCCTTTTTCCCTCTCAACTGTATTATTGCCTCGTAGTACTTCGCTTTCCTCTTTTTGCAAGTGTCGCACAGAACGTACTCTATGCCCATGAAGGAGTCTCCCTTGACCTCGACCCTCCTCCCACTCAGCGAGCCCGTGGCTACTATTTCCACGTGTTCCCTGCCGTTGCTGTCCCTCCACACTTCTCCGACGTCTATGGAGTAGTTACTCACGTTCTTGTCTACTTCCACCCTTTTGGAGAGCTCCCTAAGGGTTAGATCCTTCACGGCGTCTTCCACGTCCTCATGGATCCTCTCCCACTTCCCCTCGATAAACTCAGCCCCGCATACCCTGCAAACCTTTCCCTTGAGCTCCTTGGGGAAAGAGAAGAGGCTCTTCGTCTCCAAGTAACAGTCTATGCACAGCCTGTCAATTAGCTCCACGTTTTCCTTTCCGCACCTTACGCAGAACTTTCCCGGCATAAGGTATCACAAGTTGTAGACTTGTGCGAACTTAACCCCCGATACCTCTAGGATGCCCTCCTTGTGGACGTACCCCCTCCTTACAGCTTCGTCCACCACCTTATTCCCGACTAGGCTGACGACGGTGGCTTCCTCAAAAAGGGAAAACGCGTACTCCATGTCCACCTCGTCCCCACCGTAAAATTCCTCGTTTATGTAGAGGATTACCTCGTTTTCCCTAAACTCCCTTCCTAGTAGCTCCTTCTCGCACACGTTTACAAATACGTTCCCTTGCTCTCTTATGACGTTCAAGATAACCTTCATGTCCTCTCACAGCGGTTTAACCGACGTTTTGGCTCCACAGGCTAGGCACTGGATGTGCCAGACCTTCTTTTCCTTAACTAGTACAGTGTCTAGGCTCTTGCACGTACTGCACTGGACGTAGGTCTTTATAAATCTCTCCATCAAGGTCTCTATTACGGTCGAAGAGAATTTACCTTGGATCACCAGCTGACCGTTCTCTGTTACAGATCCTGCGGCTGCCAATTCCTTTAGTAAGTACCTCATGCATATCTTGTCTTCCCTTCTTAGCCTGTCGCAGTACTCTGCGAAGTTCCTTATTATTGTAGTGTTGCCTATGTTCAGTATCTGCAAAGAGGGCAAATTCTGAGTTCCCTCGCTGGCCTTCTTGGGCAGTTTTGCGTAGACTCTATCGAGCAAGTACATGTAGTCCTTATCTGACATGTTCCTACATTAAATCTATAAACGCAGGGGTTTAAATATGTGGTGAAATGAAGATATACTTTGAGACTTACGGATGTGCTCTGAACAAAGGAGACACCTACATCATGATGACCCTACTTAAGGACAGGGCCCACGAGGTTACTGGGTCACTGGAAGACGCCGACGTGATAGTCATCAATACGTGTGATGTTAGGCTTGAAACCGGAGAGAGGATGAAAAGGAGAATACGCCAGTTGAGCAACACTGGTAAGAAGCTAGTGGTTGCGGGATGCTTTTCTGGGGCTGAGCCCGCTGTGGTCAGAAGTATAGCCCCCAACGCCTCCATTCTTGGCCCCCAAGCTATCAGCAAGATCGTCGAGGTAGTTGAGTCGCAAGAGAGGAAGGTCTACTTGTTGTCAGACCAACCCATCTACACGCCGAGGATTGCGGAGGGCAAGATAGGCGTCATCCCAGTGGCTGACGGTTGTGCGGGAGACTGTAACTTTTGCATAACAAAGCTGGCCAGGAGCAAGCTTAGGAGCTATCCCCTTAGAAAGATAGTAGAAAGCGTGAAGGCATTAGTAAGTCAAGGCGTAGTGGAGATAGAGCTCACTGGCCAAGACGCGGCAGCTTACGGTCTTGACTACGGTGGGAAGATCACCTTAGCTGACGTGGTCAAGGAGGTGAGCGAGGTAAAGGGGGAGTTCATGATCAGAGTAGGCATGATGACGCCAGAGCAAGCACTCAGGATCTTGGACGACCTCTTGGAGGCGTACAAGAGCCCCAAGGTATATAAGTTCTTCCATCTGCCAGTACAGAGCGGAGACGACGGAGTCCTAAAGGTCATGAACAGGAAGTACACCGTCGACGAGTACAAGGAGCTCGTAAAGGAGATAAGGAGAAAGATACCGCTGGCTAACATAACTACTGACATAATAGTAGGCCATCCAGGGGAAGACGAGGAGGCTTTTCAGAACACCTTGGATCTAGTCAAGGAGATCAGATTCGAAAAGATGCACATAGCCATTTACTCGCTAAGGCCCAACACAAAGAGCTCCTCTATGCCCCAGATACCGGACAAGGTTAAGACTGAGAGGCTAAAGAGAATAAACTCACTCTACGAGGAAATAGCTAGGCAGAATCACTCGGAGTATCTGGGGAAAGTTTCAAAAGTTGTCGTTACAGAAGAAGGAAAAGGAAACACAAAGATAGGTAGGACTGCAAACTACATCCCAGTGATCCTTGAAGACGTCGAGCTGGGGAAGTGGTATAACGTGAAAATTACGGACTTCTCGTTCTACGATGTGAGGGGGATTGTTATTTAAAAAGTTTAAAAAGTATGAAATCCACCTTAACATATGGCAGAAGTTTACATAGTATCAGCCGTTAGGACGCCCATAGGAAAGTTAGGCGGCGTATTTAAAGACGTACCGCCTGTGGATCTAGGATCAGCTGCCATAAAGGTTGCTATGCAAAAGGTAAACTTAGACCCAAAGGTAGTCGACATAGTGATCATGGGAAACATTTTAAGGGCTGGACATGGTCAGGACTTAGCTAGGCAGGCGGCTTGCAAAGCAGGTATACCATACGAAATAGATGGGTACTCGGTCGACATGGTATGCTCATCTGGAATGATGAGCGTAGTAAACGCCTCACAGATGATAAAGAGCAATGATGCAGACGTGGTAGTCGCTGGAGGTATGGAAAGCATGAGCCAGGCTGCCCTGGCCCTACCATCGAACGTTAGGTGGGGAGTAAAGTTCCTTATGGACAAAAAACTGGAGTTTATAGATACAATGCTCATTGACGGGTTGACCGATCCCTTTAACATGTTTGCCATGGGGAGGGAAGCTGACATGGTTGCTAAAGAGCATGACATCAGCAGAAAGGAGTTAGACGAGGTAGCCTTCGAGAGTCACAGAAGGGCCACTGAAGCGACTAACAAGGGATACTTCTTAAGCGAGATTACCCCAGTTGAGGTTAACGGTAGTCTAGTTACAAAGGACGAGGGAATTAGGGCTGACACCTCCATTGAGAAGCTGTCTAAGCTGAAGCCTGCGTTCTCGGAGGGAGGTTTCCACACCGCGGGTAATTCCTCCCAGATATCGGACGGCGCTTCTGCCCTTATTTTGATGAGCGAAAAGGCGGTAAAGGAGTACGGCGTGGAGCCCATAGCGAAGGTAATTGGTTACTCTTGGGTAGGGATAGAGAGCTGGCGCTTTACTGAGGCTCCAATCTTTGCAGTGAGGAAGCTCCTGAAGAAGCTCGACATGGAGATCTCAGACTTTGACTACTTCGAAAACAACGAGGCCTTTGCGGTGAATAATGTCCTAGCACATAGGTATCTGGGCATACCCTATGACAAGCTGAACGTGTTTGGAGGGGCAATTGCTTTAGGCCATCCAATAGGCGCCAGCGGTGCCAGAATTATAACTACCTTGATAAACGTGCTGTCCAAGATGGGCGGAAGGAGGGGTATAGCCAGCATTTGTCACGGCACTGGAGGCTCTACAGCCATTGCCATAGAGCTACTCAAGCCCCTAAAGTAGCCTTAAGTTTTTATTCGGAGAGATAAGTTATCAAGTGGTGGTCAATTAGTTGCCTAAAAAGGATAGGGGAGAGGCTCCCACTAAGGAAGTTATGAAACCAGAGGAAGGGGAAGTAATATGCGTAGTTAAGAAAATGCTAGGAGCGGAGCACATAGTGGTCCTCTGTGTGGACGGGAAGCAGAGGATAGCGAGGATACCCGGTAGGATGAGGAAAAAGGTCTGGATAAAGGAAGGGGACGTAGTCCTGGCAGCTCCCTGGGACTTTCAGTCTGAAAAGTGCGACATTATTCACAAGTACGGTAATGACGAGATAAAGAAGCTAGTGGAAGAGAAGGTAATCTCCAGGGAAGTGATAGATCAGCTAAGAGGTTGAAGTTTTGGAAAAAAAGAGGAAGGAGGAGAAGAGGAGGAAAGACGAAGACCTATTTAAAGTAGTAGACTCCACGATTGACCCAAGGACCTACTTAGTCCTGGAGAAAATAGCGTCTAAGCTCAAGATAGACACTTATTTAGGGGCTATTTCTTCGGGCAAGGAGGCGAAGATCTATCCAGCTAAGACTATTGACGGCAAGTTCTACGCTGTAAAGATTTACTACGTCAGTACGGCTTCCAACAAAAGGGCGGTGGAAAAGTACACTCTAGGCGACAAGAGGTTTGAGAAAATAAAGGTCTCCAACACTAGGCAACTAATTTTTACTTGGGCAAAGAAGGAGTTCAAGAACTTAAAGAGGATGTACGAGGCTGGCGTCTGGGTTCCCGAACCGATCCTGGTAATGGAGAACGTTCTCGTTATGCAGTTCATAGGGGACGACGGAGTGAGGGCACCCCTGCTCAAGGAGCTTCTAGACGATGAGATCGACCAGGATCTCTACGATCAAGTGGTAAGCCAAATACAGCTAATGGTGAACAAGGCTAAGCTGGTTCATGGAGACTTGAGTGAGTACAACGTGATGGTGTACGACCACGTCTACATCATAGACGTGAGCCAGTCCTTGCCGGTAGACCACGAGAACGCCAGGGAACTCCTCTTTAGGGACATAACTAGGGTAAACGAGTTCTTCTCCTCCAAGGGCGTAAAGGTTCTAGACGTAGAAGAAATTTTAAAGACGCTGGAAATACCTTAATTAGGGACAATGTTCATCAGCGTACCGGACGAGAAAATAGAGCTGGTCAAGTCTCTTTTGCCCAAGCTACAGGAGATCTCTGGGGTAAAGATAAGTTACGACGAAAGGAGGAAGATTTTCGAGATTGACCCTACAAACGAAAATCCGTACAGTGCCTTCAAAGCAGCCTCAGTCATAAGGGCACTCGGTCTCGGGTTTTCCGTAAACGATGCCCTGAAATTGATGAGCGACGAGTACCAGCTAGAGGTGATTGACTTAAAGGCTACACTAGGAGGCAATCCAGACACAGTTAGGAGGATAAAGGGGAGGATAATAGGAGAGGGAGGTAAGGCGAAAAAGATCCTCCAGGAGTACACCTCTGCTGTAATCTCCATCTACGAGCACTACGTAGGCATAATCTCTACAAACGAGCAAATGCCAATAGTCAGGAAGGCCATCGATATGCTCATCGAGGGGAGGGAGCACTCTACCGTTTACAAGTTCCTAGACAAGGCAGAAGCTGACTTGGTGAGGCAGTTCTCAAAGAACAGACCTAACTATTTGAAGTAGGCTCTCGTTAGGTATCTTGTTGGCGTACTCGGAGACTACCCTTCCGTAGTTTGCCACTACTTTTCTGTTCCTGTCATCGTCCAAGAAAGTTTTTACCTCAGATAGGTCTCCCCAAAATAGGAGCCTAAAGAACTTCAAGAGTATTCTCTTTGGCTCGCTGAGCACGTCCTCAGTCAGGAAGATCGTCGGCTTAGGCGTCATAAGTAGGGTCAAGTGAGTTCCGTCAAGCCTAGCAATCATGGCTATCTTGTAAGCTGAGTACTCTTTTGTGGGTGGCCTCTTGCTGGCCTTTACTTCAATAAAGTACTTGTGGCCGTCCTTTTCAGCCTCAATGTCGTGGGTAGGTAGATCTACCGACCTAATGTTAGTAAAGCTGAGGTCTTCTAGTACCTTTCTGGCCCTGTATTCCATTGCATATCCCAGAATTATGCCCTTTGCTTTGTCCAGGGCGTATGAAATCTCGTCATCCGTCAATCCAAATTCTTGCATCAGTTCGCCTAGCGTATTCACATACTATCATCCAACTGCGTTAGATAAAAGCGTTTCCCAAATTTTAATAACTTAAAATGGATAAATCTGAATAGGTGTGCGCATACCTTTGAAGTGATCTAGGCCGGATGTTTAACGTTGTGACTAAAACCTAATGCTCTCCTGTGTAATTTCCTCGATACTGTTCAGAAAACCCTAAGAAGGTTTTAGCTAAGTTGAAGCTGCCCTCAGCGCAGTGCGCTAGTTTCCGAAACCCTTTTTAAATTTCATGATTTAAGTAGAGTAAATGAAAGCTCTAAAGATAACTATACCCCTCTCTCTCGCGACGTGGTGGATCCCTATACTTGGCCCCATTATAAACGGCATAGCTAACGCGTTTCTTGAGAGGAGGATTCGTCCATCGATGTTATCTGCAGTGGTTTCTTCCTCCATAGCGTCTGCCCTCTACATTTTTCTAGCCTTAAAGTTCCTCTTTGTTCCCTTGTTTGGGAACCTGTTTCAGTTTCTCGCCGTATTGCTTTCGGTTATAGGCATTGGTATAAGTACGTCCGTGGCCTACGTAGTCTCTCGGCACATGACTTATTCGTACTACTCCAGTGATTCACTTAACATGGAGTTCTACGCTAAGAGCCAAGAGGAGATAGAGCGGAGGCTAGGTCCCTTCTTAGAAGGATGTGGAGAACCCACCTATTCCTTCTCAGAGAAGAAGATCATAGTGAAGAGGAATTGTAGCCAATACGCTATGGAATACGAAATAACTCAAGAAGGAAGGGAATACAGGGTTAGCGTGCATATAAGGCGCATATAAGAGCGTAGTAAGTTTTAACCCATCTGGCTCATTATAAGGCTATGCTATCCTTAATAGTATCTGAAGAGAACACCGTCTTACCGAGGGACATTGAGACTGCATTCAAAGACGTCCAGACCATTTATATGAAGTACTACCCCGGGCACGGGAACACTAGAGCAGAGAAAATTAGAATGTTGGCTGAACTGCTCAGCGTAAAAGAGCAGGCGGAAAAGGGAGACGTAATAGTCTACGCGAGATCGTATGGAGTCTTCTACGAGGAAGACATGAGAGAAATAAGGAGGATTTTCTCAAAGCCAGTGGTAATTTCCACGGAGGCAATAATCAAAAGGCTAAGGGCACTAGGGGCCAAAGACCTCTTCCTAGTGACGCCATACAATCAGAAGAGGCACGAGTACGAGGTTAAATGGTTACGGGACTTCGGGTTCAACATTATAGGTTCCATAGCTTTGGGGAGAACAGGAGGAAAGGCCATCGCGTCTACGCCCCACGAGCTGGTAGTGGAAGCGGTTAGGATAGCTCAAATGTCTTCTGCAGACGCCATCTACGTGGCGTGTACAATCCTTTCTACTTTACCGATCCTTGAAGAGCTCAAGGGCAGAATCAGCGTCGTTACGGCAGCCTCAGCTATAGTGGACGAGGTCAAGGAGCTCGTTGATCTCGGAAACCACAGTTAAGAAGTCCCTGGCCCATATGGTGAAAACTTTGTCCTTCTCGAGCTCGTTAAATCCATAGGGGTGAAGTATTCTAGATAGGTTAGAGTACGTTCTCCTCAAGGTGGAAACATCCTTTCCTTTAATGTGACCTGCAAGGCCAATTAAAGCGCTAGCCTTTGGCATAGAAAGGGTGAAGTACCTCGCCTTTCTACCACATAGGTAACACTTAGCGTCTATTTTCAAGCCTAGAGCTCTCTCTATTTCCTTTATTTCCATTGAGAACTCAGGGAACTTCAAGTGTTTTTCACAAAGAGGTCTACCCATTAAGTAGACTGATACGCCGTCTAGCTTTACCTTGCGCCTTACAAACTTCTTGATCCTTCCTAGACCCTCTCCTTCGTTCCTTATGGTCAGTCCTTCATCTACGAGGATGTGCCATTTCCTTGACTTCAATAAATACAGGTACTTTTCTGTGGTTGAGGTAACGAAAACGGAAAGACACGCCCTTTCGATCATGAACCTGTTGCTCTCCTCTGCCGACCTCAGGAACCCCATTAGGGCGTTCTTGTATCCGCTGTACATGGCCGAGATGATGTCCTCCCCTAAAAGCACGCTGTGTAATGACTTTTCCTCTTCCTTGATGACCCTCTTAATCATCTTCTTTAGACCGGGGTAAGCTCCGGGAGCCTTGTCGATTACCTCCAGTGTTCCGTCTTTAGTGCGGAGAAAGTTTTGGACTTTCTTGCAGGCCTCTGTTTTGCACTTTGTAAACCTCATTACGCTTATTATTTACGCAAAGCCCTTATCTTTTTCCTGGAACTAACCCAACGCGTAACGCTTCACGCCTTGAAAGTGTTGTTCCGGATTCTACGCCGCATTAAACTATATCTGCTAATATAATTAAAATATATTCTGTATTTATCGCTTTCATAGTTAATAGACTATAAATATAATCTCGAAAAGATTTTTAAGGTAGGCTTGAATTCGGTAACTACGTGAACAAATCAAGCTTGCTTTTATTTAACTTGTCGATTCTCGTATTGGGGCTGGACATGCTGATTTACGTCCAGCCCGATTACCTTAACCTCGGGTTGATAGTCCTAAACCTTGCGTTGCTTACGATAAGCGGAATTCTGCCATTTATACGCTTAGAAAGGATTTCGAGGTACTACTATCTTGTCATTTTCGTCGAGTACGTAGTCCTTTTGCCTGTTCTCTTTGACCTCTACCTCGCTCCAAGAGGTGCTTTAGTGGACTATGCCTTTCTTCTTTTTTACTACTCAGTACTCCTTGTAGGCTACTTGATAAAAAGGGAGGCAGAGAGCGTTCTCCTAGCGTTCCTTGCGTTCACGTTTCTGGTAGTTCACTTCGCGTTCTTTGGAACCGACGAGATCGCCATTGACTTCTACTCCGCTTACAACTTTATCCACGGGATCGACCCATACATCCCCTCCTCAACTGCCTGCCTATATACGTGGACAAGGAACTACGACCCGTCCTTCAACGAGTACTACTTTGGGACTCCCCTAACGACGGGTGGAATGGTGACAAACTTAGGTTACCCGGCGTTGTCCTTCATCCTGGAAGTACCTTCCGTTCTCCTCCGTTTCCCCCCAACTTACACGCTCTTTGCCTTTTACTTGCTAACAGTTTTCGCTATATACGCCAAGTTCCGGAGAACAGGGGTCTTCACGGCAATGATGCCAGGTATCCTCGCTAACCCCAATTTCGCCTATTATCCTGCAGGTGGAGTAACGGATATAGTATGGGTATTCTTTGTCGTCCTCTCTTTAATTGTCTCGGACGCTAAGTTAAAGGGAGTGCTCTACGGGCTTGCCGTGTCGTTTAAGCAAACCCCTTGGATACTCCTCCCCTTTTTCCTACTCCACTTGAAAAGGGAAGGAAAAAGCGTCGTCGACTTTTTCCTTTACTCGTTACTTGTGTTTCTAATTAGCAACGGATATTTCATAGCGGTATCGCCGGTTCTCTACTTCAAGGACGTTCTATCTCCAGTTACTTCACCTATCTTGGGGATAGGGTTTGGGCCATCGATTTTGGCTTTCAACGGTTTCTTTTACGTTTCCAGGAACTTTTTTACGCTCGCAGTCTTGGTAGTCATGATAACAGAAATCTATCTCTTCATTAAGAATTACAAGTACTTCAGGGATAAGTGGATCCTTTTCCCCTACTTCGCGTTTTTCCTCATGTACAGAGTCCTGTGGAATTACTTGATGTACTGGCCTTGGCTGGGTTTTGTGCAACAGGGCGAATTGGGTGAATCTAAGGCAAGAGAAAGGGCAACGGCAAAGGAGGTACTCTTGCCAGTAGCCCTAAGCGTGATGATACTGGCAGGAGCTTTTGTCTACATTCACTACAGCAGTTCCAACTACTTCGACTCGATAAAGGTCGACGTTTTAAAGGTAGTGTACCAAGGGGACTATGTATCGTGTATCGTGGTAAACGTTAGTTATAACCCAGGCAACGGGATGCCAGATCCAATATACCCCCAATTTAGGGCTTTGACGTTCTCCCCTATGCCATCAGCAAACGGCTACCTCTTTATGTATAACGACTCGCCAATCTATGACGGGTGGAAGTTAATGGTACTACGCTCGCCTCCAGGCTACAGTATCCCTAAGGGAGTGGGGTTCCAGCTCCAGGTTTATTACGGGAACTTGCTGAGCGTTGCGTACTTTACCCCATCTCAAGTCTCTTAATACCGTTTGGCATGTGACCGGCCAGACTGATGAACTTGGATACGTCAATGTCCTTTAGCTTCATCACCACTACCCTTCCTAGTAGACCTCCTAAGTCAACGTACTCTCCTGGGTTGGCGTCAAGGGGTATAACTCTCACCCCTAGTATCTTGTTCAGCATTGTTCCCATGGCGAGCACGTCTAAAATGAGGCCTATTACTTTGTCCTTTCCTTGCCTCTTGCTCACCCCTACCATGTCTATCCCCGAATTGCACACCGAGGACAACGCGAGTAAGGTAAAGAAGTCTATAGACCCTTCTATAGCCCTCTCTGCCATCACCGAGTCCTCGCTCACTGGTATAAACGCGCTACTTAGCCCTCCAACGGAGGAGGTAGCCATCGAGCCTCCCTTCTTAACAGCGTCCATCATAAGGGCGAGGGCAGCCACAGACCCGTGGCCACCCACCCTTTCGATCCCCATTGCCTCTATTATGGAGGCAACGCTGTCCCCTACCTTAGGCGACGGTGCAACTGAAAGGTCAACTGCCCCGAAGCTGACTCCCATCTCCTTTGCAACGCTCCTACCTATGAGCTCCCCAAGTCTAGTTATTTTGAACGACGCCTTCTTGATGACTTCGTAAAGCTCCACGAAGCTCTTAGGCGACGTTGCCCTTATTGCGCTCTCTATAACTCCTGGTCCGCTTATTGCCACGTTAACTAGGGCGTCCGGTAGCCCTTCCCCGTGGTGCGCTGAGGGCACGAAGGGAGAGTCCTTTGGGGAGTTAGCTAGGATGGAGGTCCTAGCTGAGGCGTCAGCCTTCATGGCGAAAATCTGATCCACGAACAGCTTTACCGCCTCCACGTTCACGCCGTCCATGGTCGAAGCAGCGTTTATCGCTCCCGTGAGCCTCTTGGTGGAGTTTAGGGCAGAGGACATGGAGTCCAAGAGAACCTTTGCACCCCTACTAAGCCCCCTTTCTGCGTGTGCAGAGTATCCGCTAATGTAGTCTATCAAGTTCCTCTCAGCTATCTCGTCAAGCTTCTTTGCCAACTCTACCCCGAAGTCCTCCTTACTTATCGCTTCCAGAAAGTACTGAGCAGGGGACACCGAGACCCTCCTCGTCACTACCCTTATACCGTATTTTTCCTCTACCTTGTATACTGCGTCCACAAACCTAGAGGCGATCTCGTTCACTTTCTCCAGTTTCCTCAGTACCTTCTCCTTCTCATCGGAGACCGCAAACAAGGTGTTTACGCTTAGCGTCACAGACCTTATGTCTAAGTCTTGCTCGTTTAGCATTTTCACTACTTCCACGATTTCCTCGGCGTCGTACTTCATGAGGTCTTTCTAAGGTTGTGAAAGTAAAAAACTTAAATCCTTTCCATGAACTGGAAGACCTCCCCGTGGTACACTAGGACTTCGACCCCCAGCTCCTTTCCCCTCTGCTGTAACTCCTCCCTCAGCTTCCCTAGGCTCACAGTGCTCTTAGACATGTCAACTATCATGATCATAGAGAAGAGGCCTCTCAACACTGTCTGTGAAATGTCAACTATGTTGACGTTTCTCTCAGCCAGTTTGCTGGAGATCCCTGCTACTATTCCTGGCCGGTCAGTTCCTATTACAACCACTACAGCAGGCTCCACAGGAGATAGACGTGAAAGGAGTAAAAAAACTCGCTTAAATCCTTGAAGTTAAAGTTAAGTTTATGGACGCGAAAGAAGTGTTGGAAAAGATTTTAAGGGAGTACAGAAGAGCGTGGAGCATAGCGTACGCTAGATCCCTACTTGCGTGGGACCTAGAGACTTACATGCCTCAGGAAGGGGTGAGGGCCAGGGGCGAGGCGTTGGCCAACCTCTCTACCTTGTATAGGGAGAAGGTTATGGCCATCGAGAGGGACGTTGAGGGACTGAAGGACGAGGACCTTGACGATTTTGGGCGGGGAGTTAAGAGAGTTCTAGGCAGGGAAATTAAGTACTTTAGGGCCGTGCCTCCAGAAATAGACGAGGAACTGAACAGGACGACGAGCGAAGCTGAAGTGGCGTGGAGGAAGGCTAAAAAGGAGGGTAAATTCTCAGAGTTTAGGCCTTATCTCGAGAAGATCGTGGATTTAGAGAGAAAGGTTGCAGAGAGTCTTGGATATGAGGGCCACCCTTACAACGCGTTGCTCGACCTCTACGAGGAGGGCCTAACGGTAAACGACGTCGACAGCGTTTTTTCTTATCTTCTGCCTGAGTTAAAACACGTCTTAGAGAAGGTCAGATCTGAGGGCAGGTTCCCAAGTAAGCACGAACTCGAGGACGTGGAGTACAAGGTAGAGGACATGGAGAAGGTAAACCGCGAGGTTATAGGAATGTTGGAAATGCCAATGACCAAGTTCAGGCTTGACGTGTCGCCACATCCTTTCACAATAAGGATCTCGGCAGACGACGTTAGGATAACAACAAGGTACGAGGGCAAGGACTTTAGGTCCACTATGTTTTCCGTTATCCATGAGAGCGGACACGCCATGTACGAACTCATGATCGACAAGTCCCTGGACGTTACGCCTTTAGGCCAGGGCGTCTCCTCTGGTATCCACGAGTCCCAGTCAAGGTTTTGGGAGAACATAATAGGAAGGAGTAGGGAGTTCGTCCACCTCGTTTACCCAATACTGAAGAGGCACCTAAAGTTCTTAACGCAGGACGAGGAGGAGCTCTACAAGTACTTCAACGTGGTGAGGCCCAGCCTGATAAGGGTGGATGCAGACGAGCTCACGTACAACTTCCACATAGCGGTAAGGTATGAGGTAGAGAAGAAGCTCATTGCGGGGGAAATGTCAACCTCAGACGTCCCGTCAATGTGGGACGACTTCATGGACAAGTACCTGGGCGTAAGGCCTAACAACGACTCTGAGGGAGCCCTGCAGGACATTCACTGGTCTCAGGGATCGTTTGGTTACTTCCCCACCTACACCATCGGAAACGTGGTAGCCGGCATCTTGTACCACCACTTTCCAGTAAAGGAAAAGGTGAGAGATGGGAAGCTCAACGAGGTCAAAGAGTACTTAAGGGAAAAGGTGTGCAAGTACGGGGCCACCTATCCTCCCAAGGAGCTTCTGAGGAAGTCGTTCAGAGAAGGGTATAACCCAAAGTACCTAGTGGACCACTTAAGGGAGAAATACCTAGCGTGACCATTTTTCCCTTCTGTCCTCATCAACGATTGCATAGCTTTTACATATCTCGAATCCTTGGACTTTTTCGCACTCTTCAAAAGCCCCGTCTATGTACATGGTAATATTTTTGTTCAGTAAGGTTTAAAAGAGTTATTACACATTAAATTGTTTAAACCTATAAAAACTTTGACCTGAAGAATAAACTAAAAATAAAAGATATAAAAGTTTCTAAAAAGGTTTAAACTCCAGTGGGCTAGATAGGGGGCTCTCTCTGTCTAGTACGCACGCTATTAGGCTACACTTCTCTTTGCCATCCTCTATACTACACTCGAATAGGCCGTAGTTGGTGTGGCATTTGTCAGTTCTCATCACAGTGTAGAATTTGTTCATAGGTCTACAATTATGTAGACTAATATATAAACTTTTTTATTGAACAAGTTTTAGTGAAAACTAAATAATATAAAACTATTCAAAAGACAATTATCCATTGACGACAAAAAAGGAATTAAACGTAGATAAGTATAAAGCAAAGTGTTTCTCATATATAGTATGGGCATCTTTAAGAAAGAGAGAACTTACTCACCAGTAAAAGACCTAAACGCAGTCGTGAGTCAGTTCGTGCAATACCTACAGAGCCAAGGCTTTAAAGTGCAACAGAAGATTGAGGGCGACAAGGCAGTGATACAGGCACAGAAGGGAGGCATATTGAGGGACTTAATAGCCGCAGACAGGGCGTTGACGTTCACTTTCGAGAACAACCCAGATGGACTAAAAATCACAACCGGTGTAGGCAAGTGGATTCAGAACATAGCCGTTACCGCGATTGAGGTGTTGTTAATAAGCGAGCTGTTTCTAGCAGTAGACGTACCGGAAATGCTTTGGACTTCTCACGTCGAGTCTAACATTCTAAAAGAGCTAGACAAGATCGTAAGTTCTACATCATGATTTTATTTTAATTTTTGTGTCATTTTTAAGCTAGAGAACATGAGGATATCCATAGTGAGCGCAAAGGGCGGAGTAGGTAAGTCAACTATATCTTTACTTCTGGGGAAGGCGCTAGCAGAGCTAGGGGATGACGTCTTAATCATTGACAGGGATCCACTTGCTTACGTTTCTAACGTTTTCGGGGTAAGAGGTCAAGGAATAATTCAAAGCGTGATGGAAGGCAAACCCCCCAGAGATTACGTTAAGATTGTGGGGAATTTGACCATCTTAAAGTGTTTTGGCCAGGGGCCTAGATACGTAGTTGACTTAGAAAAGCTATCTAAATCGCGAGAGCTGCTAGATAGGGCGTGTAATACTTACTTGGACGCAGTGCTTCAAAAGGACTATAAGTTCTACATCGTAGATAATCCTTCTTTGGTGCTCGTTGAAGACCCGATAGTGGAAATGGAGTTAAACACCTTCTTAAAGGCAAAGCCGAAAGAGAGCGTTGTAAGGATTTACGTTACTGACCCAATAGATTACACTATAAAGCTGACGCTAGAATACCTTGATAAAGTGGAGGAAAGCAAGCCAATAGGTAAGCCTTACGCACTTATAATTAACCTCGTTCCTCCGTTTAAAGACGTTCTAGAAAGCACGGAGTTAAAGTTGAAGGGTATAATTTCTGAAAAGGGCTTTGAGGAAGGGGCCGTCATACCGTTTAGCGAAGAATTATTTAATTTGTCATCCGCAGACGTGGAGGTTCCAAATGAAGTAAAAAGACTTGCCTTAAAAATAAGGGAAAAGGCTAGACGATCATCTTAGGCCTTATCTTGAACGCCTTGTAGAGTATTATAAGCAAAGACGGTGCCAGGAAGTACCACAACACCGAGGTCTCCAGGATGGCAGCCACTGCCAGAGCGAACCCTATCTCTTGGAGGATAGCAGCGTTGACGAGCATTAGGGACCCCATTGTCCCTGCGAATATTAGTCCCAGGAAGAGAATTGTCCTACCTATCGACTTCCTCGTTATTTCAACGGCCTCTTCCATGCCCTTTCCCTTGTCCAGTTCCTCGTGAACTCTAGCCACCAAGAAGATGTTGTAGTCCATACCAATTCCTATTATTATTGCCACCAAGAACAGCGGGACTATGGCGAATATTGAGTAGCCTAGCTCGGTAAATATAAGCCTCTCAAGCCCTAAGGTTATTGCGACAGCTGACATTATGGTAAAGATAATTACTCCAGATACCGAGAACGACCTAGTCATGACCACAAGGATTACGTACATTGTGATTGTGAGGAGCAGGAAGATCTCCGCGAAGTCCATGTTTACAAAGTTCAGTATGTCGTAGGCGTCTACTGGTCCGCCTCCCACGTAACCTCCCTTGCCCACAGCTGAGAGCACTTGTTTTACTACGCTGAACGCGTTGTTGGAGAAGGGCGGATATTTCTGATTTACCACAAACAGCATGTACCCATCCGCCAAGTAATTGGTGTAGTTATACCCTGTTAAGTTTTGGTAAGGCACTAGTGAGCCCAAGGGGGACACTGGAGAGTTTACAGCTGTTACCCCCTGTATTGAGGAGAGCTTCTCGTAAAGCGAGACGGCGTAGTTGTAGGTACTTAAGTTAAACGTTCCGTTTATCGGTACTACTACGTATATCGGGAACACGTTATCTGTTGTGAACTGTTGGCTCAGTATGTTAACCCCTTGCGTTGTCTGGTTTGGAGGGAGGAGGTCTAGTACGTTGAAGGTAAGTGGCGTGCTCACGGCGTATATCGCTAAGACCACTACTACAGCTGCTACTATCCCTACGGTAAGCCCCGGTCTAGATACCTTTGACTCTCCCCTATTGTTCTTCTTTGTGAACTTCCTGGGGAAGAACAGTTTGTCCCCAAGGGCTGAGAGCACTGACGTGTAAAGGGTTATCGACGCTACCCACACCACGAGGACTGCCAGCATCTCGGCTAAGGCTGTGTCGGAGAAGAACGGGACGTTATAAACGTAGAGGAACAGGAAGGAGAGCATGACGACTAGGGCAGTGATAGTGACAGCCCTACCGCCCCACTTCACCGCCTCCTCCACTGCCTCTTCCTTGCTCAGTCCTTTCTCCCTCTCTTCTATGTACCTGCCAGAGATGAAGACCACGTAGTCTGTACCCAACCCCAACGCGAGGAGTAGCACTTGGCTTGGCGTTAAGAAGTCCACCGTTATGTGGAGTAGCTTGATGACCACAGCGTAAATTACCACGGACGAGGCGAGGTAGGCTGCCAAGTAAGTCCCCAATGGGGCAAACGCCGCGGTTATGGATCTAAAGTAAATCCCCGCTAGGATTATGGCCAAGGCTATACCAACGGGAATTGCGATGGAGAAGGCAGAGTTGGCAAGGTTCTTAAGTGAGTGGGATATTGGTTCTGACCCGGTAAGGTAGGTGCTCAAGTGGGTTACGTTCTTGACGTAACTTTCGAGGTTCTCCGCCTCCTTGTACGTGAAGTTGCCCTTCAGCACTAGGATGTAAAAGCTAGAGGAATAGAGGTCCTTGGTGACGTTCAAGTTCGGCTGTATTGGGAAGAGGTTTTCAGCTATGAGCTCGTTAACCACTTTCTGGACGCTCGAGTTGGTGGTGAGCATTGAGTAGAGTACTTGTTTTAACTCTACCTTGTCCACAGTTATTAGGGGGGTAGAGTTTACAACGTTAGAGATTAGGGTTGAAGACATGTTTGAAGCCCTGTCCCAAGTGGCGTTTATGAGGTAAACGGAGAGCTCCTTGGGCGTTATGTTGGACCTATTGAGCAGGAAACCGAGCTTTCCAAGCTTAGAGGAAACTAGGTACGCAGTTAAGTTGCCGTAGTCGTGGGACGTGGCCATGCTGACCAGGAACCACGCAGGTATAGTTGAGTTTGCCTCCTTTGACGCTACGTAGTTCAAGAACTGCGTGTAAGAGGTGAAGTTCGCTATCTCGGCTACCACTTCAGGGGATACGTTGGACGTATTGCTAACGTATTTCACGGCGAAGCAGAATGGAGTGATGTTCATGTTGTAGTAGACGTCCTCTAGGAACTCTCTTTCCGGCGTGGAGCTAACCTTGCTCTGGAGGATCTGGAGAGAGACGTTAAGGTAATCCGTACTGGAGAAGACCTCGAGGAGCAATGGTATAGAAATCCCGGTCTTCTCGTGGTAGACGCTGAGGACTAAGGACAGCGGGACTGAGCCATTGGTCGTGTAAAGCTCCTCGGCTATGCCCAAGGGTATGTGGTAGGTCTGGTTGAAGTAGGTCGTGACGAACTTCTCGTAAGGGACAGAGGACATGAAGTCGGTCACGTTGAAGAACTTGAACATGGCGTCAACCAGCGCGAGTTCGGTCTCGTTGTCGTAGAAAAACGCGTCGCTTGCCTCGTGCACGCTTTCGTCCGCAACTCCAAACGGGGCAGACTGGTTCTCAGGGAAGGAACTGAGCGTTGCGTAGTTCGTAGTAGAGTTCCAGAAGTGGAAGAACTCTTGGAAGAATTCCCTGGCAATTGGGTTGCTGATGCTCTTGTTAACGTAAGTAAAGGCGTACTCGTTGGATAGAAAGACGTTGTGATAGGTTGGGAGGGTGGAGTTATCGTAAAGCGAGATCCACACCTCAACGAAGTAGTACTGTGCTTGGAACAATAAGGCTGAAAGGTTGCGAACCGAGGAGTTCAGCTCAAGTTCGCCTTCCATTACTTTGGTGAAGGTAGTGACGTTCTCCACCATGCCCTTGTGGAGTTCCGCGACAAGCGTAGAGGTGTTTAGCAGTTCTTGCTTAGCCTCGTAGAAATCCCTCTCAATGGCCCTAGTGGAGTTGCTCAGTTTCTCCAACCCTTGGATACTTGAGTTAAGCTTGATGGACTCGTTCTGGAGCTTTCCTATAACTTCAGTCTCGTTTTGGCCCAGGGCGTAGAGCTGATGACTCAAGTTTAGCGCTGCTGGGTAAACCTTGCTTAGGGAGGAGTTGAGGAGGGCCTTCTCGATTGTGTAGAAGCTCGTCACAGAGATGTTGCCGTAGGAGGTGAGGTTCGAGAGGAAGGAGGAATACCTCGAGGCATTTCCCTCTATAAGGATTATTCCGTTTGCCGCCGAAGCGCCGGATAGCTTGAAGTGAGAGACAAGTTCTTCTGCCTTGTGTGACGTACTCCCGGGTATAGATATAGCCACTTGGTAGCTTACTGATTTAAAAAACAGGGAAGAAAGGGGAGCAGAAAAGACCAGGACTATAACCCAAGCCACGAGAAATACGTACCACTTTCTCGAGACCGCTTTCGCAAGACCGTTAAACACTAGTGGTCAACAGAGTTTTTAAGATATATCTAAATAAGCCTTTCCAAAAGACTTAAAGTCGTAAACACGAGGAGGGTTTATGGACTATAACGACCTCTTTAAGGTAAAGCCTGTATCAAACTACGACGTAAAGGAGGGGAAGGTAGCGCTAGTCGTGGAGGAAAAGAAGCCGGTAGCCTACGTGATGGGAGAGGGAAGGGTCGAGGGAGACTTTTACGTAGACGAGGTTAGTTGGATAGATGCCAAGAGGCTCGCAATAGTGGGAGACCCCAATGGAGGGGAAAAGAGGGAGATATACTTATTTGATGGTGCCTTGGCTCCCATTTTGAAGGACAATTACGACAACTTTTCTCCTTTGTTTCTAGGACAGGATAAGTTCTACTTCCTCTCAAACAGGGAGGGGGAGACGATTCACCTCTACTTATACGAAGGGGGCGAGATAACGAGGATAAGCAAGGGGAAGGAGCCTGTAAGCAACCTTTGCGTCTCAAGTGACGGGAGGAAGGTGGCGTACTCTCAGGGGATTTACGACGACGACGTGCATTTGGTAGACGTTGAAACTTGGGATGAGGAAGTAATAGGGTTCAAGGGGTCAGAGGAAGTGCCAGCCTCTTCCGAGTGTTTTACCTCTGGAGGCGTAATCTTCCTAAGCAACAGGGACAACTTCTTCGACGTGGGAGAGTACAGGGGAGGGAGGATAAGCTGGCTGAGGAAGTCCAGTTGGGACAAGCTAGAGGCCCTCCTCTTTAACGGAGAGCTAGCGTACGTGGAGGACGTAGTAGGAGACTTTAAGCTCATCTTGGGGGAAAGGGAGGTAGTGGGCAAGGGTTACAACAGGGAGCTTAAAGTGGACCAGGGGTACTTGTACTTCCTCGGCTCCTATCACCATCGTTTTACCGACTTGTACAGAGTTGGGAGAGATGGGGTAGTCGAGAGGCTCACCGACTCCATGCAGGGAGTCTCAGGGGACTTCGTGGAACCCCAGAAGGTAAGCTATGAGTCGTTTGACGGGACTACAATACACGCCCTCCTTTACGCTAGGGGCAACGAGGATCGCGGGGTAGTGTACATCCACGGAGGGCCTGACTGGGAGTGCGTCAACTCCTTCTTGCCTACCATACAGTTTTTAGTAAGCAAGGGCTTCAAGGTCATCTGCCCAAACTACAGGGGCTCAACGGGATTTGGGAGGAAGTTTAACCACATGAACGACGGCGACTTGGGAGGAGGAGACCTAAAGGACGTAGTCTTCTCGACGAAAATTCTCGGCGTCAGAAAGGTAGCAATCACCGGTGCCAGCTACGGGGGGTACTTGACCATGATGGCGGTCACAAAGTACCCCGACATCTGGTGTAGGGCCGTGGCTGTGGTGCCTTTCGTTAACTGGTTCACAGAAAAGCAGTTAGAAAGGGAGGTCTTAAAGCAGTACGACGAAGTGAAGATGGGCAACGACCCCGACCTCCTGAGGGATAGGTCGCCTATATTTTTCGTGGACAGGATAAAGACCCCTCTATTGCTCTTAGCTGGGGAAAACGACCCGAGGTGTCCCGCAGAAGAGACGCTTCAAGTGGTGAAGAAGCTAAAGGAGAGAGGGGTGGAGGTGGAGTACACAATATATAAGGACGAGGGACATGGTTTCTCGAAGATTGAGAACTACGTTGAGTCGATAAGGAAAACTGTGGAGTTTATAAGTAAATGCGAGGAGGAAAATACTAGATGAGGAGATGAAAGAACTGAACGGTGAGGAACCGTGTTTCAGCTGATTTTTGAAAAAGTTTTTAACGCGTGATTCCCATCTCACTTTATACGCGTTGTCCGTTCTGTGAGAGGAGAAGAAATGACGATCTCAGTAAAGGGGCTAGTTAAGTACTTCGGAAATAAGGAGGTGTTAAACGGTGTTTCGTTGACGGCGAAAAGGGGAGCAGTAACGGTTGTCTTGGGACCTAACGGTGCAGGTAAGACCACAACCATTAGGATAATAATGACCCTCATCTTCCCTACGAAGGGCGAGGTCTCAATCCTTGATCAAGACCCCTTCAAGGACAAAAAGGTCTTCAAGGAGGTCGGATACGTTCAGGAGTTGCCCAACCTACCGCCTTTCCTTAGCGGTAGGGAACTACTGAGGATGAGCAGTAAAATAAAGGGCGCCAGCAAGGAGGACGTGGACAGGGTACTTAAAATAGTAGGGATGGAGGAGAACGCCGACAAGAAGATAGCCAAGTATAGCAAGGGCATGACTCAGAGGATAGCTATAGCCGAGGCCCTCCTTGGGGACCCAGAAGTGCTGGTAATGGACGAGCCAAACATAGGCACAGACCCGGTGCTCAACTACAACATGAGGGAGACCTTGAAGGAGATGAAGAAAGAGGGAAAGACCATCTTAATGACGACACACGTCTTGGACGACGTGAAGAAGGTGGCTGACAAGGTCTACCTGCTCTACCAAGGTAAGGTGTTCTTCGAGGGCACTCCAGAAGACCTCGTGAAGAAGTTCCTCGGGGTAGTGGTGATAATGGAAACGTCAAACGTAGAAGTGGCGGAAAGATTGCTTAAGGAGTTGGACTACGTCAGGGGCTTTAAGGTCGAAGGGAACAAGCTAGTGATCAGGCTTAGCGAGGATAGGAGGGAGGAGCTAGTACATTACTTGGTGACTTCGGGCGTAAGGATTAGGTCGTTTTACCTCGACCAAGAGCTAGAGGAGGCCTACATATCGGCCCTAAAGGAGGCTGAGAAGGTTGATAGAAAAAATAGTAACATATGAACTAAAGAGGGCAGTGGCGAGGAAGAAGGTCATCACCATAATAGGGATAACGTTACTCTTTGAAGTAGGGGTTTACGTTGCCCTCTCACAAGTGAAGACTCCCAGAATAGAGGCGATCCTGGAGCCCATATCCTCGCTGTTGTGGCTAGTTGGAGTCCTTTTGCCTCAGAGTCTGTTACTGCACTTCATCACAATCTCAATCTCCTCCGGTGCTCTCTCCGAGGAGTACGAACAGGGTACTGTGGACTTCTTCCTCACTAAGCCGATAACGAGGTTGCAGTTCCTCATGGGAAAGTACTTGGGAGGTTTCCTTCTAGTCACGTCAGTGTACGCCTTTATGGTCTTCCTCTCCCTGGTGCTCTCCGAGTCGCTGTTCGGAGCCCAGACAGACCTAGGATACTTGCCAGTAATCTTCCTGACGGTAGAGTTCTCCTCCCTTACGTTCTTCTCCATAGCATTCATGATAGGCGAGGTCTTAAGGAGGAGCAGTCTGGCCTTTCTAATATCGAGCACCGTCCTAATAGGCTCAATACTCATAGGGACGGTCCTCGAGTTCGTGAGCAGGCTGACTGGGTCTTCCCTTTTCACGTCTATAGCGATAGCCCTCCCTGCCTGGGGGGCAGTAGAGCTCCCCTACTTGTACGCCCAAGGTATACCTAACGCCTCACTTATAGTTCAGGCTTTGGAGATCTTTCCTGCGATCTCTGGCACGGAGATAGAGGCTATAGCCTATGTTATACTCTACTCGGGGGTGTCGACAGTGTTGGCCTTCATGAGCTTCCTAAATAGGGACATTCCTAAGAGGGTGAGCTAAAGCTTTTAAACGCTTGTTTTTTAATTTCCCCGTTAAATACTGTTTATGGAGACTCAAATACCTAAGGGACAGAAGTACATAAAGAAGTTCATATATTACGCTGCCCTTGGAGTGCCGGAAGTAGACGTAACCAAGTACAAGCTTACTGTCGCGGGATTGGTGGAAAATAGGCTGGAGTTCAGCTACGAGGAGCTACTCAAGATGATAGACGTTGACTACGTTAGGGACTTTCACTGCGTGACTGGCTGGAGCGTAAAGGACGTGAGGTGGGAAGGGATTAGAATAAGGAGACTGGCAGAGATGGCAAAGGTCAAGGAAAACGCAAAATGGACAGTCTTTTACAGCTTAGATGGTTATACCTCGGTAGTTACGGTGGAGGACGCGTTACACGAGGACGCCATTATCGTCTTGAGGATGAACGGGAAACCCCTAACACTGGAGTCAGGGTTCCCCTCCAGGCCTTTTATACCCCACTTGTACGGGTGGAAGAGCGCTAAGTGGCTAACGGAGATAGAGTTCGTGGAGAAGTACGTGGACGGCTTTTGGGAAGAGAGGGGTTATCACGAGAGAGGTAACGTCTGGGAAGAGGAGAGATTTAAGGGACATAGCGGGAGGCACACTCCCAAGAGGCCCTTACTTTAAATGGAACAGACGCATTCGCTAACCTTTATCGCTATGCTTCTTATCTCTTCAAGCGAGAGGGCTGGGACGAAAACCCGCCAGCTCTCGTCATTAAGGGACGGAGAGGACAAGATAGCTTGCAGTAGATCTTTACACTCCTTTGAAATTTCCTTGGTCTTTAGGTCGTCCACTTTATCGGACACGTATTCCTTTATGACCAGCATTGCCATCAGCGGTTTTCCAATCTCGGCTAGCCTTATTGCGTACCAGAGGGAATCGTCCATGCTATCTAATATCTAGTCATGCGATTAAATCTTTTGATGGGGCTCCTCCTGTCTCGGATCTGCGAGGCGCTAGAGCAAGACCGCGTCATAATGGATGACAGGAGGACATGTCGAGGTTGACGCGAAGGCAGTCTTAAACTCAATGAAACATCTGTACATATTTTATGCGGATGTAATCTTTATAAAAACAAAATAACAAGTTATTAATATGAGAATTAGATCTATAACAGCCGAAAAGGACACGGTAGAGTTCTGTTACGAGGGTTCGTCAGTTAAGATTTTAGTCATGGAGAAAGAGTTAAGGATATTTGAGGAAATAGGTTACGAGGTAGCTACAGGGCCAATCTACTCCAAGATTCAGCTTGCAGTTAGAGGGGACAATGTATACGTGATAAGTCCATTTGGAGAGAACGAGGTAAAGGATCCCAGCAACATCCTAAAGGGCATAATGCAGCTCGCTGAGCTAGTGAAGGAAAAGCACAAGGGGCTTTACGAAAAAATACAACGCGTCATCGGCACCATCCCTACTTAATCTCTCCCATTTTCTTTACGTTTCCTTCGTAATCTTCGAAAATCACTTCACCGTCTTCCTTGAGTATTATGTACCCGGTCTTTCCTTCGCATTTATAGGGAAAAGCCAATAGCCCAGAGGTTCTCGTTGACGTAACTGCGTAAATGGGGTAAAGACTGTCGTCCATGTTTAGTGCAACGCAGTTAGGTACTACCTTGAATAAGAGGTTGAGAACGTCGTTCAAAAGGCTCTCGTACTCCTCGCCTACCTCCTTCAGCCTCCTTACTCTCTCCACAACCCAAGATAGCCTAGCAGGCTTTAATATGTTATCGTAACCGTCCCTCTCCTCTTTACCCCAAGTAGCAGAAGCAAGAGCATAGAGGCTAACGTAACGGTTGAAGCTAATACTTTTACGTCCATAGAGCTGACCACTGGCACGAAAACACCTCCAACAGCAGCTGCGTTCAGTGCTATCCCCATATTCCTGGCGTTGGCTCCGTAAAGTTCAGCCACCCTAGGAGCCATGGAGTTTATCCCTAGGCCGAAAGCGTTGAAGGGCACCAACGCCAGTGAATTGTCAGTAAGGAAAAAGGTCGCTCCAGCTACTGCAGTGATGACCGTAGAAGTGGCTAATGCCCTAGTCTCCCCAAAGACCCTCGACAGTGCGGGAATCACGAAGTACATGGGTATTGACGCTACATAACCTACTACTAGCCAGACTATTCCACCTTCACTCTCGAGCAACGAGGGCGCCAGCTGTAGCACGAAAGCAGGCTCAAATGAGAGAAAGAATACAAGGACTGCGACAAATGGCGGCATTTCCAACTTGAACGCAGGACTTGTCCCCTCAAAAGCCTCTACCTTCCTATAGAGCAACGAAAGCGGAAAACTGAGCGCTCCAGACACCGTTACAAGGTAAAAGTTGACCATAGAGATATACGCTAGAGCTCCCATGATCCAACCTACTGCCCATCCGCTAAGGGTTAACGCCTGGATCAGCCTATTTTCCGATCTCACTGCCTGCTCCATAGCGAGAGACGTTGCTAGCCCGAACGAGACACCAACTAGAAACCTGACGAGTACAAGCGAGAAAACGTTGTAGGTCAGCGCACTTGACAACGCTAGAAAACCAAGGGAAATAAACGACGCTAAGTACGTCAGCCTGGAGCCCAGGAGCGCTATAACCCTTTGGTACGCTATCGCTCCTACGATCCTACCGCCAAAGGGTATTGACACAACGAGGAAGGAAAGCCACGTGGGCAGGGGTAAGGAGGAAACGAAAAACGCGGGGGTTACCAGCACGTAAGTTGGAACGGTGTAAGCTAGGAAGGAAGTGATGTAGTCTCCCCTGAAAGCCCTCGTAGCAGTTTCACCGTTTATCAAATTCTTCAATATATTTTTAAATCTTAGGTCTGTAGCATATAAGTATACTTAGAAAAGTATAAATTTACCATTAATGATATTTGCCCTCACTTTAGTTAAGTTCAATTTTAAGTAAGGTTTAATAAATAGTCCTATAACTGTCTCCTATGAGCAATAGGGCAAACTACCTAGGCTCTTACGTCTCTTGGGTCATGGACTCGTACGATCTCGGCGCAGTAGTGATAACTGCAACGGTCTTGGAAAGGCTATTCTACCCCACCTTAGGTCTCATAGGTTCTGTATTACCTATAGTCTTTACCGTAGTCACTAGACCTCTAGGAGGCTTTTTATTGGGATACTGGTCTGATCTCTACGGCAGAAAGAGGACTCTGGTCTTTACGGTCTTGGGCTACTCCTTGGCAATTGGGCTAACTGGCTTGCTTCCCACATACTATCAAATAGGGCTACTAGCCCCGGTTCTGCTTTCTATACTAAGGATGGTACAAGGGATCTTCATAGGTGGAGACGTTTCGTCGAGCTTTACCCTAGCAATGGAAAGTGTGAGGAAGTGGAGGGGCTTAGCGTCTGGGGTCATGCAGTCTGGGACGCTAGTGGGTTTCGTCATAGTTGACCTGCTGTTTAGCTACCTTTCTCTCCAATCTGGTTTCATCGAAGTGGGATGGAGGATCATTTTCCTACTTGGCACAATCCCCGCCGTTCTAGCGTTAATAATAAGGTATAAGGTGACGGAGTCCAAGGTCTACTTGGAGTCCGAGAAACTACCCCCGCTTAAGGGGCTAAAGCCCGTTTTGCAAACCATAGTGGTAATGATAGGCTTTTGGGTAATGATATACGCGGGCCCCCAGTTCGTCCCAGTCTTCCTAGGCTCAGTGTTGAAGCTAAAGCCCTCGGTATACGGCGAGTTAGCTCTCTTCATGAACTTGATAGGCATTCCAGCAATGACGATCTCTGGGGTTATTTCAGACTTCATAGGCAGGAGAACTATGGCATTAATAAGCATAGGAGTAGCGTTGGCAACCGCGTGGAGCTTCTACTTCTTTGTGATCCACGATCTCTTGTTGTCGATTCTCGTCTTTGGCTTTGGAATGAACCTCCCCTCAGCTATAACGCCGGCGTATCTCGCTGAAAGGTTCAAGACGTTTAGTAGGGCAACTGGCGTTGGGTTCTCTTACAATGGCGCGTTCATAGTTGCCGGTTTTACTTCTCTCGTAATCTCGCTATTCTCCAGATACGCGCCAACAAACGCAGTGGCGTTCTCAGTCCTAGCTTTTGGTTCAGTACTGTCAGTTATAGGTCTCCTAGCAGGCCCAGAGACAACAAAGCAGAGCGAGCTAGTAGTCAGTTAGTTTTTACAAAATTTAGTAGAATTAAAAAAACTTAGAAAAGTTTTTAACTTCTAATTAACTTCTAAACAACATTGAGGACAAATGTCCGGAAAAGAGTTACTTAATCCAGGCAATAGCACTAGGCTAGAGTACTTGTGGCCAGTCAGGTTTGCAGTAGGCTGGATGTATTTGGACGGAGGACTAAGGAAGGCTGTCTTGAAGCCAGCAAAGCTTGATCCCAATTCGTCCTCTTTCGTTGGAGGGAAACTGGTCAACTTCCTGCCACATGCAGGCCCATTTAAGTCCTTCCTGCTGATGACCTTAGAAAACAGATCCCTAGACGTCACGTTCTTAACGGTCTTTAGCTATATAGAGATACTAGTAGGTCTATTCCTCGTGATAGGCCTATTGAGCAGGTTAGCGTCACTCGGAGCTCTAGCTATGGCAGTCGGTTTTGCACCAGCCTACTGGCTTGGCTCCACTTGTGAAGACGAATGGCAAATAGGTGCTCTACTCACTGCGGGCTCAATAACCCTAATGCTGACCGCACCAGGAAGGGTATTAGGCCTCGATTACTTCCTTTACAAGAAGTTCGGAGACAGGCCCTTAGCTAAGAACGTGCCAATACTGAAGTGGATAAAGCTGTGGTGACCTTAATGGACAGAGTGACTATCGTTGCAATAGTGTTTTCAATCCTTGTAGCAGGGTGGATTCTGGGAACTGGTCAGTGGGCTTACGGGAACGTTGTAGGTCCCCTGGTGAATAACTCAAAGCTACCAAAACTTCAGATCACGTATGCCGAGATGACCCCAGTCAGCAATGGCACTGAGCTAATACTGAACATAACTGACGTAGATGGTCCAGACGCGTATCCTGCCTCCGGCACAATGCTGATAATAAGCAACTCCACGTATACGTTGGTCTTGAACTCCAGCCAAATAGCTCACGATATTGTCAAGATCATACAAGCCCCGTGGAACGAGAACAAGAAGGACTCCGTGAACTGGTACTCCGGTTTCGTGATAGTGTTAGGTAGTGAGGCCCAGTTTAACCTAGTAATCCCAGTGCACCTCAGTCCGGGTACGTATAAATTAACGATAGTGACACCTGCAGTTTCCCAGTCTAGGTGGGCCACTGCAACCGTGACTTTAAGCTAAGGGATAAAACCTTTTTTGTGATTAAAATGAGGAGACACGTTCTAAGTCTCGTCGTTTTGATCTTAGTTGTTTTCTTCATGATTTCCTTCTCGCTCTGGAGCTCCATCGTTTCCATCTTTTACCCAGACCCGCTGAACCACTTGGTGAGGGTCTCTGGAAGGGACTTCGACAATAGCTCAGTTGCCGTCTATTTTATAACGTGGTACGGATGTCCCTACGGCGCAACAGTTTCTTGGTCCCTCTACGTGTTCCTGAAGAAGTTCGGAAACGTCACTGTAGAGCCCCACTACAGCATAGTCGAGGGGGATATAGGCTCCCCAGTCCCTGGTCTGCTGTTCTTAAATTACTCGTCAAAGCGAATCTCCTTCCACGTCCTTTACCTTTACAACCAGTACCTTAACGCCACTCCTAATGGGACGAGTATAGATAACTTGGTAACGTATGGTCTTGCTATAATAAAACAGGAGGAATCACCTTGGGTATACTCGCTAATCAAGGAATACGAAGTAGACGTTCCCCTTGTATCGCCCTTCAGTGACGTCGTTAACTCCGGTAACCCTCCACATGTAGCTACTACCTTGATTATAACCTCACCAAAAGGTACCTTCATGCTCATAGGCTACCCCTCAACGCTTTCCCCTCAGGACGTCCTTAGCATATCCTCCAACGTGACTTACTTGCTTGCGCTCGTGAACTCGAGTAAGGTCCCCCCTCAGATACTCTCCTTCTCTGAACAGCTTGTCCAAGACGTTTAGGTTTTCCTCAAAAAACAGAAAAGGGGCCGAACGGAATACTCTTATGCTCAAGAGAACTCTTGAGGTCTCCTTTAAGCTTCTTCCGAGGATCCTCATGATAAGGCATTACAGGGATCTTTACCTTAAAGGCAAGGAGATCGACGAGAAAGAGGTGGAAAGAGAGGCAGAAAAACTGCTTAACGTGCTGATTTCCCTCGGTCCCACTTTTATTAAGATAGGCCAAATGCTCTCAGTGCACTCAGACGTGTTGCCGGAGGGATACCTTAAGGTCCTCTCGAGGCTCCAAGACCAGGTTCCGCCTTCCCCTTGGGAGAGCGTAAAGCAAATTATTGACGAGGATTTAGGGGAGAGGGCAAAGGAGCTGGAGATAAACCCTGTGCCCATTTCCTCTGCGAGCATAGGGCAGGTCTACTTAGCCAAATACAAGGGAAAGGAAGTAGTTGTGAAGGTGAACAGACCAAGGATTAGGGAGACAGTAAAGGAGGATATCCAAGTTATAAGGAGACTGATGCCTTTTCTTAAGTTCATATTTGACGAGTCCTTTTACGAGAGCTTCAAGGCAATAGTCAACGACTTTTCCTCGAGGATATTCGAGGAGATGGACTTCACAAAGGAGGAGTTTTACATGAGGAAGATAGCCGAGGAGCTCAGCGCGTTCCCTGACGTCATAGTGCCAAAGCCCTACTTCTCTACCAAGAGGGTGCTGGTCATGGAGTACGTCAAGGGATATAAGGTCACAAGCGAGGAGGCAAAGAAAATCGTGGAGCCGAGCTACCTTGCGTACAAGGTGTTCAAGGTGTTCATGGTCATGTTGTTGGAGAAGGAGTACTTCCACGCAGACCCCCATCCAGGGAACATAGCAGTGGACGAAAAGGGAAACTTAATCATTTACGACTTCGGCATGGTCGGGAGGATGGACAAGGACACTAGGAACAAGCTAATTAGGGCGTACGCTTCCCTAGTTAGGCTGGACGGCATAGGGCTAGTTAGAGTCTTGGAGGAGTTGGGCGCAGTTCAGCCAGAAGCAGATAGAGAGCTGTTGGCAAAGGGTATAGAGATCTTCTTGAGCGCCTTTCGCGACGTGACGCCGGAGACGTTAGAAGTCGAGCAGTTCTTGAACGCGGCTAACGAGGTATTTTACAGGTTCCCTTTGAGGTTGCCCCAGAAGTTGGTGCTATACATAAGGATGACGTCTACGTTGGGAGGGACTTGCCTGCAGATAGATCCCGAGTTTAAGTTCTTCGAAAAACTAGTGGAGCTCATAGAAGAAGAAGGGCTCGAGCTCTCTGCCATGGTGGACGAGATCAGGGACACCTTTTCCTCAGCGCTGAGGAAGTTTAGGATGTCTCTGCTGGAGAAACCCATACTCACTAAGAAGGAGAAGGTAGACAAAATACCCATTGTCTTCATTGTCGTAGCTTTGATTATATACTTGATACTTAAACAGCCAGTTCCTTCGATACTAGTTGCGTTACTGGGGTTGGCATTAAAAAGGTAAGAATTTCACTCGATCTTAATGGTTGCAGTCCCCTCTATTGGTAACCTAAGCGTTAGAACGCCGTTCTCGTACTTGCCGGCTATCTCTCCGTCTTTCTTGACGGTTACTGGGAGCCTTATTACCTTGTACACTTTCTTCGGACGCTGGCTTACGTACCTCTTTCCAGCCTCGCTTATTTCCCTCTCCGCCTCTATGACTAGCTCGTTCTGTGGCGTGATCCTCGCCTTAATGTTGGCCTTATTGAAACCAGGCATGTCCGCTACGATTACGAGGTACCCTCCTTCCTCGTAGACGTCAACAGGGGGATAAGTGACCTCGTAAAACCCCCTGCTCAGCTCCTCTGCCCTCTTTATCAGCTCGTTTTTAATGGCCGAGGTTATGCTCACCTCTGGCTCACCTCCTCCTTAAAAGGAACTTGAAAAGTCTATATAACAAATACCATCTAAGTAGTCTCATAAAGATAAAGTGTCATCCTTCGTTAATATACTTTTTTATCGATAGGGTCTTTTCCTCACCTATGAGAGCGTTGTTTTTCAACGAGAACGGCATAGATAACCTAAAGTACGGAGAACTCCCGGAGCCCTCCTTAACCGAGGGCGAGATCCTAATTAGAGTCGTAAAGGCGGGGGTTACCCAGTTGGACTACATGACAGTAAACTCAATGAAGGTCAGCCCTCTACCCCACGTCCCGGGCTCAGAGTTTGCCGGAATAGTGGAGGAAGTGAAAGGAGAAGCTAGCGTAGACCCAGGCGATAAGGTGGCGGTGTACACTAGGACTTTCGACGGGACTTGTAGCTTCTGCAGGGAGGGAAAGGAGATGCTATGTACCTCGGGGAAGAGGATAGGGATTGATGAGAACGGCGGTTACGCAGAGTACGTAAAGGTACCGTCAAACTTGGTGGTAAAAGCTGACCTCCACTGGGACTTGATGGCGTCCTTGTCCGTTTCCGCCCTGGCCCCTTACCACGCGCTCAAAGAGGCCAGGGTTGGAATAGGAGCGACAGTAGTAGTTTTTGGAGCGTCGGGGAGCGCGGGGATTTTTGCCACTCAGTTAGCAGAGATCATGGGAGCCACGGTAGTGGCAGTAACAGACCACGATCTTAAGATCTCAAGACACACAGTTCCCTATTCGCAAGCTGAGGACTACGTGAGGGCTCTCACGGACGGGGAAATGGCAGACGTCGTCGTGAACCCCCTTGGTGCAAAGTACTGGGATCTCGGTGTGAGGCTGTTAAGGAAGTCTGGAAGGATGGTGTTTTTCGGCACTCTTACCGGGAGTAAGGTCACCTTAGATCTAAGCTCTGCTTACTTGTCCCACGTAAGCTTCATAGGTACATTTAGGGGCTCTTTCCAAGAGTTTAAGGAACTGGCAGAGCTTTGTTGGAAATGCAAGCCGTACACGTGGAGGGAGTTCTCGCTGGAAGAGGGGAAGGATGCTCTCCTCGCGTTAAAGTCGCCAGAGAGAAAAGGAAGGATTATGCTTAAGGTTACTTAGGCTCCTTTTCCAGCTCCTTTTCCACTTCTTCAAAGAACTTGATGACCTCTTCCTCGTTCACCCTCGTCAGGATCGATGTGAGGATCTTCTTGTACTCTTCCCTAGTGCTGTCCAACACTTTTTTCCCTTCTTCAGTTATCGATATCCTAACGTACCTTTTGTCCTCCTCCTGCTTTTCCTTACTCACCAGCCCTTTCTTTTCAAGCTTTTCCACAAGCTCAGTTACTGTGGACTTCCCTATTCCTATCTGCTCCGCTATTTCCGTTATGTTCCTGGGGCCAATGGAAACTTGGAACAAAACTTGGATTTCGGTGTAGCTATAACCGTGCTTTTCAGACTCTCTTTGGAGTAACCTCTTCAGGTTTCTGAACCCTCTCAGTATTTTTTCCCAGTTCTCCAAGATTTTCAGCCCTTCTCCCTGATCTTACTAAAGAGAGGATACCAGAGATAATAAGTATGACTATGGAGATGAGGACGATCTCCTTAAAGGACGAGGCAAAAGCTGGAGCAATGGCGAGGGAGAAGAACTGTGGACTAGATATCTCTTGGGCAAGGGAAGGTGGTAGGTGGGAGGCTAAGGGGGACAAGGGGTCGTAGCCTAAGAGAGCTGAGAAGAGGGCAACGCTAGCGGGTATACTTGGCACAGCAGTTATGCCTGCTGAGCTTAGGGCAGAGGACAGGGCAGAAGGCAAAGCAGACGCCATCCCAGAGATTACTATCACGAAGTAGAGGGCAACGCTTGCAGTGGAAGCAGTGTTGCCCAGTGCTGCCCTCATCCCAGATGCGGCTCCCCTAAAGCTAGGAGGAACGGAGCTCATTATGTCTGCTAGGTTTGGCGAGTTAAAGAGCCCTAGACCGGCGCCTATGACAAAGATGCTAACCGCGAAGTCGAAGTAGTTGAAGTCGTACGAAAGGAAGTAAAGGAATACGAAGCCAATGGCTGAAAGGAAAAGACCCCCAGAGGTAAAGTACTTAGAGCCGTACCTGTCCGCTAAGTATCCACCCAGCGTGCCGAATATAGCAAAGCCCACTAGGTTTGGTATCAAGTAGATTCCCGCCCAGAAGGGCACAGAAGAAAAGGAGTAGCCATGTAGCGGTAGCCATATCGCCTCCAACAGTAGGATAAACATTATCGTAATCCCCTGTCTCACCAGCGACGATGTTATGTTAGTTAAGTTGGCTATGGAGAAGTCCCTTATTCTGAAAAGAGAAAGGTTGAACATAGGGTCTTTGACCCTTCTCTCGACGAACACAAAGGCTATTAGCATTATTAAGGAAGTAGGAAGACCTATCCAGAATATTGGGTTTTCAAAGCCTAGCTGGGAATTACCATAAGGTATGAGGGCATAAGAGACGGCTATCAAGAGCAGGGTTATGAAACCAGTGAAGAGCAAGTTGCCTGCCAGATCTATCTTTCCCTTTCTCTTCTCCCCTATATCCTTTAAGGTCTTGTATGCCCAAACTGCAGCGAAAGCGCCTATAGGTACGTTCACAAGGAAGATAAGCCTCCAGTTTATGGCGGAGAGCACTCCTCCCAGTATGAGCCCAGCTATTCCTCCCACTAGTCCTGCAACTTGGTTTAGCCCTAGGGCCCTACCCAGTTCTTGTCTAGGGAAGTAGTCTGCAAGTATAGCAGCACTGTTGACCATGAGGAACCCACCACCGACGCCCTGTAGGATTCTGAACACGATTAGCTGGAGCACGCCTGCTGTCCCCGTGGCCGAGACTGAGGAAAGAAGCAAGGAAGCCACTGTGAAGATCACTAGACCAATGACGTAAAGCCTTGCCCTTCCATACGCGTCCGAGATCCTCCCTATTGTGACGGTGAACGAGGAGGTTATTACCATGTAACCTAGTATTAGCCACAGCAAGTAAGCCACTGCGCCAGCGTTAGTGGGGTTAAAGTCCAGCCCCTGAAATATAGCTGGCAACGAGATGATTATCATATTGTAGTTGGCGAAAGCGATGAAAATTGCTATGGTAGTATTAGTAAGGGCTATCCACTTTCTGTTCATGGAATATTTCGTAACAGAACGTGTTTATAAACTTTCTTTACTATCTTACATTATAAATAATGACATTAAGCAAAAAATTTGAATTAATCTAGAAATCAAGGCCAAAGGAGTTTTTCAATGATAGAAAGGCAGAAGAGTGGCCTTTGGGTTAAAGAGCACAGAATACAAAGTTTAAATGTTCAGTATCGAAATTTTTAAATAAATATGATAGAGACGCTAGACTTAACCAAAGTGTACTCATTAAAGGGCAAGGAAGTAGTAGCCTTGTCCTCCGTCACCTTCTCTACTAAGGGAGGTATAACTGCCATTGTAGGGCATAACGGTGCAGGTAAGACAACGCTGATCAAGGTGCTCTCCACGTTGGTTATTCCCACCTCTGGTGACGCTTTCGTTGAGGGCTACAGCGTTACCAGGGACGAAAAGAAGGTGAGGAAGTTGATAGGCCTAGTTAGCGTGAGCGAGAGGCAGTTCTACTATAGGCTGTCCGCCATGGACAACTTGCTCTTCTTCTCCTCTCTTCAGGGGCTCTCCTTGGGGGAAGCGAGGTCGAGGGCAAGGGAACTCCTGGAAATGCTGGGCCTTAGGGAGTGGGAAAACGTGCCTTACATGAAGTTCAGCACTGGAATGCAGAGGAAACTTGCCATGGCGAGGGCCCTAATAACCGACCCTCCTGTGCTACTCTTAGACGAGCCTACCCTTGGCCTAGACCCCATGTCTGCCAGGGAGTTCAGGAACTTGCTAAAGGGACTAAGGGGGAAAACCGTGCTCTTCTCCTCCCACTACTTAAAGGAGGTAGAGGAGCTAGCAGATAAGGTAGTATTACTGAAGAGGGGGAGGAAAGTCGGCGAAGGAACGCCAGAGGAACTCAAAGCCAAGCTAGGCAGGATGGTGGAGGTAAAGGTAAAGAGTGTGCCTAGGGGAATGGAAAGGTTTGTGGTGGTAGCTTACGGAGGCGTATCTGTCCTTAGGCTACCAGAAAAGGAAGTGGACAAGGTAGAGGGCTTCGGGGAGCTAAGGGTAGTGGAGCCTACTCTAGAGGACGTTTACGCCTACTTCGTGGGAGAGGAACAGGACTCCGCAAGGATGGAGCGGGTGAGGAGAAGGTGGATGCCAAGGGACTAATGAGGGTGTTGTCCAAGCTTCACGCTTTCCTCTACTTGAGGGGATTTAAAGTATGGCTCTCCTATAGGACTCAAGTATTCCTTACCGTGCTTTCGTGGACCCTCCCAGTGTTTACCTATTACTTTGTGGGAACTTCCCTTGGGGACAGCTTCGTGAAAGATATAGGCGTCAAGGACTACACCAGCTTTTTCGTTATAGGTCTCGCCTTCCAGGGCTACGTGTCGTCTGTGATAACCACTGTAAGCCAGAGGATCAGGAACGAGCAACTGTACGGTACTATAGAGTATTACGTCCTGTCGAGGTCAGGGGTAACCTCATTCCTCTTCTACTCTTCGCTTTGGGGGTTTACGGTGAACACGGTAAACGCAGTAATAATACTCCTTGTGGGCTTGGGCTTGGGGGTTAGGTACAACGTTAACGTTCTCTCCTCGTTAGCAATAGTAGCGATGCTACTGCTCTCAACGCTAGGCCTCGCGTTTTTGTCAGGGGCCTTTACGATGGTAATAAAACAGGGCAACCCGATATCTTTGTTTTTCTCTACGTTTACTACGTTGACTACTGGAGTTGTGTTCCCGGTCACTGACCTTCCCCCATTGGTTAGGGACGTGAGTTTTGCTCTACCCCTTACGTGGGCCCTCGATGGCCTTAGGCTCACGATGTTAAATGGCTATTCCTTGACGCAAGTTGCCCCCATACTAGAGGTTTTAGCGCTATTCGATATGGTGTTAGTTACCCTAGGGATATGGGCCTTTAAATACGCGTTCAACATAGCTAGAGTTAAGGGCACCCTAGGTGAGTATTAATGGTATTAGCCCTTTTTGGACTTGTCGCAGTATGCCCTCAAAAAGGGACTGGGCTATCGAGACTTGTCGCTAGGCTTCCTTAAAGTTTTAGCCTCTCTCAAACTCTTTGTTGAGGAACTCTTCCACTGGTATTTCGTATATCACCATTTCGCCCTTTCCACCTAACGTAAGCATTCTAGACAGGGCCTCCTCTCCATAATACTTATGCCCTTCTAGTTCAAGTCTAGCGTTTCCTATCGCCTTATCACTAATAATGGCCTTGAATTTAAAGTTATCACCCTTTATTATCATTAATCCAAATTTAATATCTGGGATTGATTTCATGTTCTCTATTATCTCCATCGTGGAACCGATTACCCTTTTCACTTGATTAAGCGTAAGGTCCGCTTCTGGGCTAATGGACTTTAGGTGGGGAACGACGTGTTTATCTACTACGTGTTCTGAGACATTCCCTAAGGAGCTTCCAAAGAGCTTTTGCAGGATGCTGTGCTTGAACTCGGTTACTGCCAACACCCTTACCTTTGTCACCTCGTCCTTCTGCGTCAAGTAGAAGGACACCTCAAGACTCATCTTGCCGTCGTCGCTTTCTCCCTTGTATGAGATGGAGTTTGGGGAGATCTCTGGACCTATCACGATCCCTGTAATGCTGTTTAGTTTACCCTTGTTGTCTTCAAAAACGAATACCGCCCTGAACTTGTTAATTGGGGCGATTGCGTCCCCTTCTGAGACGAAGTTTCCCTTTTCCTTGTCAAATACCTTGTAAAACACCAAATGCCCCGTAATTCCCGCGAACCTATATGGGTCGGCAAGTATAGAGACTAAGGAGGACTTGCTTCTCTTTATAGAAATTTCCTGAGAGAACTTTTCCATGGTTTGTTTAAATTGTCTGATATATATTAACTTTTCTATAAAAACCCTGTGAGAGACTTTAATACTCTAATAATAGAGTTGTCTATATTAAACAACAATTAGATACTGTAGCCTCCTTTGCTTTCCTTCCCTACAACTTCTCACTGACCGCTTGCACGTAAACTTCTGTAAAGAGTTTTATACTAAATGTGGTAACTGCTCACTACAGTGTCAAGAGACAAGTACATTGCTATCGGTCTTATCGTCATGTTATTTAACTCCCTGTACCAGTACTCGTGGAACGCCCTAGAACCTCTAATCCAGGAAGATCTTAAGAGCGGAATAGTCCACGTTGAGGTGGCCTTCTCCATGTTTACCTTGTTCTCAACGACCTTCCAGATAGTTGGAGGCCACATGGCCGACTCAAGGGGACCGAAGAAAATCGGCTTAGTATCTTCCATTTTATCGTCATTGGGATTTCTAGGTTCATCTTATTCTACTTCAGTACTTTGGTTCTATTTCTTTTGGTCTATTGGGAGTATAGGAGAAGGAATTCTGTATGGTATTGCTTCTAATTTAGCTATAAAATGGTATAAAGAGAGGAGAGGATTAGCAACAGGTATAGTATCACTAGGTTTTGGTTTAGGTGCAACTATTGCGAATCCCTTGATATTAAAGGCGAATAGCTTTAGGGAGGTGGGGCTAGCCATAGGGCTAGTGGAGTTGGCGATCCTGCCTGTTCTCCTTTACCTATCTGACTACCCATCAAGGGACGTCTACGGGATGAGAGTTAGGGAGGTGCTGTCGAGAAAGGACTGGTGGCTTATCTACTTTTCCTTCGTGCTGTCCTCTGTTCCCCTACTCGTAGTCTCCTCTTCCCTAACTGCAATAGGGGAGGGCCTGCCATTCAACGATCTAGCCCTTCTGATCACCCTATTCCCGCTGTTGAGCGGGGCGAGCAGACCTATCTTGGGGCTAGTCTCGGACAAGATAGGGAGGGCTAAGGCGTCCTTGCTCACCAACACAGCAATCCTCCTTGGATCGTCGTTACTCTTCGTCGGCGCTACGCCAGTAGCAGTGGTGCTAATAGGATTCTTCGGAGGTAGTCTGATTACTCTGTACTTTTCCTTAATAGGCGACTTTTTTGGCACTAGGTTCTCTACGTCTAACAATGCAGTCCTCTACACGGGAAAGGCCATCTCCGGTGTCCTAGGTAGCGTATTCTTCAGTTATCTCTTAACCGTCTCGATCGGAGTCGCAGGCTTGTACGTAACAGTCTCCTCGTTGCTAGGTATGATGTTCTTAGTACTTTTCACATTAAGGAGGACGGGAAGCGGTATGTCCAAGGGGCATTGAGAGAAATATGAAAACATTTAAATATTTCTGGTTATACATTTATCTGATGTTTGAGCCGTTATTGAAGTCAGACACAACGCCGTGGGAGATAGTTATTGCGTATTTTGTAATTGCTACCGCAGTAGCGGGGCTCATCCTCTGGAAGGCTAGGCCTAAGTTCACCACGCTAGACCTGGTTTACGTGGCCATAGGAGGGGCCATGACGGCAGTTGCAGATCACGTTGTGGGGGACGCGATATTTCTTCCTTCACCAATATATCCCTTAGTCAACCCGCCAGTATGGTTTAGGATCATCGTCTTCTTTGTTACAGTGGGTCTAGTGAGGAAAGTTGGGGCAGGGATGTTTGGAATGGCGTTATTTGACCTTGTTGGAGACCTACTTCATTTCGGCTTTAGAGGAGAGCCCTTCCTACTATGCCACAACTGCAAATCCTAAGTATTCTCATTTTTCCCACAAGATAATAATGGAGCGAAAATTTAAAAATTTAACTATTTTTCGAAAATAACGTTTCTAGATAAACGTTAATCTTATCTCCTGAAGGTAATGATAGAAGTGCATTCCACGGCTAAGAGTACGTAAAAAATTTTAACAACGAACATCACAGTTCTAAGGGTCATGCTCTTGGACATGCTTATAGTCCTCCCAGTTCTATTGGACCTAGGCCTGCTGTACCAGATTTGGAAGGAGAGGGGCTTCTTCAAGAACTTTGGTTCCTTTCACGCTTTTGCGTCGGTGATTGTTCCAGTAAAAGGAATAGATGACGGTTTAGAGGATAACGTGAAGTCCTTGCTCTCGCAGGAATACCCAGATTCCTATGAAGTCATATACGTGGTAGAAGAAGGTGATCCTGTTGAGGAAGTCCTAAAGAAGTTCAACGTCAAGGTTGCGAAGGCGGAGGACTCATGTGACAAGTGCAGCGGAAAGGTAAGGGCCCAGATCACGGGGTTGAAGTACGCCAAAGGAGACGTTATTGTATTTGCTGACTCAGACACGCGATTCCACAGGAATTGGCTAAGGGAACTAGTAGCGCCCCTTGGAGCTTACATGGCTTCAACTACCTTTTCCATAGCGAAGCCCGCTGGGCTAACCCTAAGTAACGTGTTGAGGGCGGGGTTCTGGACGTTAGGCTTTGAGTCGCAAGCGTTAGGGGGCACGTTCCTGTGGGGAGGGTCAATGGCGTTCAAGAGGGAGTTCTTCGACGAAGAGGTCATAAAGGAGCTCTCGAGAGAGTGGTGCGACGATTGTACCCTTACTAGGATAGTGAAGAGAAGAGGAGGGAAGATAGCTTTCGTAGGGAGGGCAGAGCCGTTGAACTTTTACGACGAGAAGGGCTTGTGGAAGTGGGCAGAGAGACAGGTAATTACTGTGAGGGTTTACTCTAGGAGAGGGGCAAACGCCTTCCTGCTGATAGGGACATACTTCGTTCTCCTTCTGGCTCTGCTTTCCGTCACGTTGAGTCCAGTTTACGTCTCCCCCTACTTTCTTTGGATAGTAAAGAACTTGCTCAGGATGAGGAGGAGGGAAGCTGTACTTCCCTCAATTGCCTCAGTCCCCGGGGTCGTATTTGCGTGGTTAGTACTAATAGTCAGCTGGAGGAAGAGGGAAATAGTCTGGAGGGGAAGGGTCTACCAGATTAACTAGCCGTACTTGTACTTTACCCCTCCCTTTGGGAACTTGAACCTTATGGCGTTAAAAGGGCAGATTACCAGTGCTCCCCCGCACTCCAAGCATCTCTCGTAGTGTACCACTATTCCTCCATTGGGGGACCTCTCGTAAGTCCCAGCTGGACATGACGCTATGCAGGGCTTCTCTTGACACTTAACACACTTCTCTGTGTCCGCCTCTATGTGAGGGCTCTTGTCCACGTCATATGAGTTTAATCCCAATCTCTTGAGGAGGGGTATCATCTCACGAACCCCCACACGTCCTCTATTGCCCTGCCAATGGTTATCCCCCTTTCCTTAAGTCTTAGTATGGTGTCCTCCAGTAGGCTCCTCCTCTCCTCCCCTACACTGAACATGTCGGAAAGCAACTGGCAAAGGATCTCTGGGTAGGAGGAGAGGAAGTGTGGAGAGTTGATCAACTTGAACCGGTTGTAGGCCAATTCCAAGTGCCTCAAGATAAAGCTCTCTCTCAGGAGAGCCTCGTAGATGGAGGTGTCATTGAAGTTACCGCTGTCTATTACCTTCTTGGAGGCTATCCCAGCCATCATTCCTGAGGCGATTGCCAAGTCCATCCCCCTGATGGTGAAGCCGTCGTTTATTAGGAAGCCAGCCGAGTCTCCCACTGCCATCAAATTCCTTCCGGTGAGGCTAGGAAGGTTCCCGTAACCATAGTAGGGTATAGCGTGGGCGGAGTACTCCAGGACTTCCCCTTCAACGCCTACCCTTTCCCTGAATTTCTCTACCAGGTCGTATGCTGGGACTTCAGCTCTCGGTAGGGAATCGTATGTAGCTGTGACGCCCACCGAAAACGTGTCCCTGTTGGCGTAAACGAAGCCTCCTCCTTTAATGCCCTTCACTGCCCCGACTATTACCCTTGCCTCACCTTGAGTGGGTTGCCCCTTAACGACCTCCTTAACTCCGAGCATCCACTTCTCTGGAGAGAACTTCCTCAGCCCCAGCGACCTAAATACCACTGACGTGACCCCGGAGGCGTCTATAACTAGGGGTGCCGTGAGTTGCCCCCTGTTGGTCTTGAGTGTTATGCCTTCGCTCTCTCTCTCCGCCCCTAGTACCAAGGTGGAGTATGAAATGAGGAGGCCTGCCTCCTCCGCCCTTTTAGCTAACCAACTGTCCAACTTTGCCCTTAGGACAGAGAAGCTGTTCCTCTTACCCTTCTCTTCAAAGGAAAAAGTAACCTTTTTCTCTCCGCAGTAAAACTCGAAGGTCTCCTTCTCTATTTCCCTCTCAAGGGGGGCCTCTTCTAGTGCCTCCGGTATGAGCTTTACCAAGGAGTGAACGTAAATTCTCCCTCCTGAGACGTTCTTTGAACCGCTGTACTCCCCTCTCTCTAGTAGGATCGCATTTATCCCTAGTCTCGTGGCTGTTATCCCGGCTGAGAGGCCTGCGAGACCGCCTCCCACTATTATTAGCTCCGCGTCGAAACTCATTATATTTATTTAGGATATTTAAGTTAAAAACTTAAATTCAATGTCGTGCACTTACAATCATGATAAATCTGATAAAAAAGATAATTTCGGGGGTATTTGCGGGCGCCCTAGAAGTGGCGTTCTACTCGAATGACCTCGGGGTCTTTGCCTATCTCTCCCTTAAGGTCCTTAAGCTTGACTCGATGCCGCTTGGAATTTTACTGCACTTGTTTGCGTCCGCGGTAGTGTTCGTTGTAGCCGTAACCCTGTTGGAGGCGGTCAACATACGCGTGCAGAGTCTTGCTGGAGCCGTAGTTTTAGGGATAATGCTAGGCTCTTCAGTCCTCTCCCTGTTCAGCCTTCCTGTCCACCTTTTACTCATCCCCTTAGCCTTTAACTTAACATACGTGGCCTCCCACGTGTTTTATGGGCTAATAGCTTACTTGACGTATTACATTACCACAAGGGGTTGAACATGTATTGTAATGACTCTTATCTAGAACTAGATCCTAAATAGTAGGTAAACAAAGTTAGAAACTTTTATATATTAATTTGATAATAAGATTTTAGAGAACATGAAGAGCTTGAAGGGAACAAAAACAGAGAGTAACTTCATGGAGGGATTTAAGGGAGAGTCAATGGCTAATAGGAGATATCTCTACTTCGCAAAGAGGGCCGACGAAGAGGGGTACCCCGAGATAGCTGCACTCCTAAGGAGCATCGCCGAGGGAGAGACCGCCCACGCCTTTGGACACTTGGACTTCATAAGGCAAGGGGGCTCTGTGGACCCCGCTACAGGGAAGCCCATAGGCTCCATTAAGGAGATGCTGGAGAGCGCCATTGCCGGAGAGACCTACGAGTTCACGCAGATGTACCCGGGCTTCGCCAAGGTCGCGAGAGAGGAGGGCTTTGACGAGGCTGCAGAGTGGTTTGAGACCCTAGCTAGGGCAGAGAAGAGCCACGCCGAAAAGTTCACAAATGCGCTGAAGATGCTCCAAGGGGAACAGTGAATGTATACGTTAAATAAAGACAACCCTACTTTTTTTGACGAATCCAAGCTCCTCTCCGAGTTCGTTAGGCAATCAACTGTTTGTCACGGTTGTAGGAGGTGCTTTAATTATTGCCCAGCCTTCCCTAAGCTTTTCAAGTTCACGGACGAGAAGGGCCCAAAGGCCCTAACCCTGAACGACCTCTTTTCCGTCGCTTCGGATTGCTTCCACTGTAACCTTTGTTACGTTAACTGTCCTTACACTCCCCCGCACGAGTTCAACATGGATTTCCCCCATCTGATGAGCTGGGCGTGGCTCTACTACAGGACGAAGTCCGGCATCCCCCTCAAGGATAGGTTGTACGAGATGTTGGACATGGTGAAATTCGCAAGGCCAATAGCAAAGAAGTTCGTGAGGACACTGGAGAGCGAGGAGGCGCCTTTGCTGGAGGTGGCGGAGAAGGGATTCAGGGAGAGCGTTAAGGTCGAGAAGGTGGAGAACCCGAAAGCAAAGGTAGTGCTTTTTCCAACGTGCTTGGTGGATAACTTTTACCCCGGTATTGGACAAGACCTAGTTTATGTTTACAACAGACTGGGGATCGAAGTAGAGATAGGTGACTTTGTCTGCTGTGGCGCCCCAATGCTGGACGTAGGGGACGCTGTGGCCTTAAAGAAGAACGCGGAGCATAACTACAAGAAGCTAAAGGAGTACGTGGAGAAAGGGTACGACGTAGTCTCCCCAATACCGACGTGTACGCTGATGCTCACAAAGGAGTACCAATACATCTTGGACAAGGACCCAATAAAGGTCTACGATGCTATGGAGTACTTGCTCAAGTTAAAGAGGGAGAAGAAGATAGATTTCAAGGGAGAGTTCCCAAAGGAGGTCTATTACCACGCACCGTGCCACTTGCGTTACCTTGGCGTTGGCCTTCCTGGAGTCCAAATCATGAGGTCTTTGAAGGCGAAGGTTGAGATAGCCGATAAGGGGTGTTCCGGAATAGATGGAGGGTGGGGTCTGAGGAACTACTCAAAGGCTAAGGTGGTTGGCGCAAAGATGATGGACGCCTTCGCCCAGAGCAAGGCTGAGGTGTTCTCCACGGAGTGCCCCCTGGCGGGGCTCCAGATAACTAAGGCTTCTGGTAAGAGGCCCCTTCACCCTATTCAAGTTCTCAAGGAGGTGTTGTCAAATGAGAATAAAGGTTGAGGAAGTGCTCCCCTGGAAGGAGTACGAGAAAGTCAGGAAGGAGAGAATTAAGAAGATAGTGGAGGTAAAGAGGGAGAGGAGGATAGAACTGGGGGAGAGGCTAGGACTCCTCTTCGAGAGTAAGGACACTGTACTTCACCAGGTCCAGGAGATGGTATACCTAGATAGGCTCTACTCTCCCGAGGACCTCAAGAAAGAAATAGAGATCTACTCTAGTTGGTTGCCCTGCAACGGGAAGGTTAAGGCGATGCTCTACATCTACGCGGAGAACCAGGACGAGTTGAGCAAGGTGTTCAAGGAACTAAAGGGCATCTACAATTCCGTATTCCTAAAGGTAGGGAATAAGCTAATCCAAGGAGAGCCTGAGAACGGAAGTTATCAGGGAGAGGCGTTCAGTACGGTACAGCCCCTAACCTTCGACCTAGAGGGGGAAAGGTCGACTGACGTCGAGGTTCACGTCATCCACGAGAACTATAGGGTAAAAGTGAAGGTGCCAGAACAACTTGCTAAAAAAGTTATTGAGGAAGCGTATGAGGAGTGCTAGAGCTTAGGCTCCAGGTACTTAGAGAGCAAGTAGTTAACGCCTTCTACTACGATTACCCCTGAGAGGACCGGGTGCAGCAAGTAAAACGCTTTTTGCCTCTCCAGCACTCCAATGAAAGTTGCGAGTATTGCTGGAGGATGCTCAACGTTTATGATGACGCATAGGGCAAAGGCAAGTGAGGACGCCAAGGACGCCATGACCACGCTGTATAGACCAAGGTAAGAGAACGCCACTCCTATAGCCCCACACAGCAAATACGAGGCGAAAATTATTCGAGTCCTACAGGACCTCCAGTCCGGGTCCGGGTACTTAGTAGCTGCAGTCGCCAGGAAAGGCGGCAGTATGAAACTGGTTCTCGTCTCAACGGTAATGGCGACGAGAATTGAAATGGAGATCATCAAGTTGAGCACAGCAAGGAGCTTCTTTTTCTTCGAGGGCAAGAACATGGACTCTAATGCGAAAACGTGGCTTATCTTTTTTGCGGCTTCAACCCTCTATACGCAAAAGTTTTATATAGCCACGCGGGATAAAGTTATTCAAGTTCTTTTCTGGCGGTTTAAACCATTATTATTTCCCATTGATATAATTAGAGAAGTAATTCTTTTAAAAATCCTCCTAAAACGTATACTATTACCCCGGACATTACAACCCACATCGCAATTGCAGTGTTCACTTCCTGGGATATAGGGAAGGGAGAGAACGGGTACGCAGAGTTGGAGTACTGCGGGAACTGGAGGAGGAATACAATGGAGTAAACAGTGTCAGCCGTCATCCAGACTATCAAGAGCCCTAGTTTCTTCATCACTGAAAGGCTACCTGCACCTATCCCTGCCAGTACCCCTGAGGCTATCATAGAGGCGTCGTTCATAGCCCTGAAAGTCAGGAAAGCCCCTGCAAGCGCAAAGAAGTAGGGGAGGTGCCAGAGCACTGCGAGGAAAGCTGAGGGCACTATCCACACTGAAGGGCCCCTTACGACCTTGTAAGAAAGGAGGAACCCTCCCACGAAAAGGAAATAGTGGCTTAGCATGAACAGCCACTGGTTTACTGTCTCAAGGGACTCAGTTACGGGGTTTAAAAACGCCAACAGCAGAGCTAAGGAGGTGACGTACCAAGATGTCTTGACGTGAGTTTTTTCTATTTTCATATGTAAAATTAAGAAGTAGAGATTAAAAAAGCTTTACCTTAAATTCACTTTACATAGTATATGTAGTGATATAGATTAATTGCGTACCCCCAGAGGAACAGTATCACGCCCAAGTCTATACCAGCGTACGTGCTCTGTACCCCCACACTTGGCATCTGGAGGAATAAGGCGAAGAGCACTATGGACAGCACGAAGATCACTGGAATGGCGTAAAAAGCTACTTTCTTTGTCACTGGGAAGCCGTACCCTGGGGCAGTGGAGGAGAACTTAAACACCTTGATCAACTTCATTGTGTAGTGGTAGATTAGCACAGCGAACGGGAACAGCAAGAGGAGCCCCAGTAGAGACGGTCTCATTAGGAAGTCCCCAAAGGTGCCCGCAAACATTAGCACAGAGACCGAAGCCCCCAGTACCGTAGTAGGGCCTGAGGTCTGTAACTTAGGTAAGCTAGTTGAGGGCGTTGCCTTACCCTTACCAGGGGAGGGCCACAGGGCGATCACTATGGCCATTATCAGCGCAGGTATTCCCAAAACCTCGACCTGCTGGGTGAAAGGCACTGGTACGCCAGGGTAGAGGTATCCCCATATTGACAGAGCCACAAGAGCGTATATAAAGACGCACATCACCCACGTCCAGAACTTCCTGCTGCTCAGGAACAGAAGTTTACTGTTGTCGAAGAATGGCAATAGCATCAGTGCTACTAGCCCTATCACCATTACCGATATTACCATGGAGGGAAGTATTGGAACGCCGTTGGGCAACAGGAAGTCCACGAACTTGTACAGGAACAGGAAGAACCAAGGCGGGTAGGGCTGAGTGTTTATAGCGGCAGCGCTAAAGGCTTGGGGCGCAGGGAACGGGTTTATCACGAGAGGTAGCTGTATTGTTGTTCCGCCCACTGTAGCGCCGTTTAAGTTGGCGAGGACGTCAGGGACTATGAGGATTACTCCCCACGTCATTAACACTATGGACAACATGTACACGAAGTTCCTGGGCCACCACGCGTTAAACCTCTGCTGTTCCTCCTTAGTGTAGTATGCAGGTACTGCTGGCTTCTCCTTCTTAGAGGGAGTCATGCCGTACCTCTCCGCCAACATCAAGTGGAACATGAAGAGCGCCCCTATTAAGGCCACTAGTATTATGTGCCAACCGAGTATCCTGTCGAAGAACTCGCTCCTGACTATTGGGTTGCTCGACTGTACAGCGTCAGTCCCTGGCCCGAAGAGCCAGCCCACAATAGTGGTAGCCCCTGGGAAGCCCGTACCTATAAGGAGGGACGAGCCTATATCTACAGCGTCAATGCCAAGCACGTCCCCTATTAGGCTATATCCAAAGAAGGACGCGCCAAGAGTTAGCGCGAGGAGGAGCACTCCCGTTACCCACTGCAGTTCTCTTGGTTTCTTGTATGCCCCAGCGAAGAAGTTCCTGAACATGTGTATGTACACGAGGATGATCATAATGTACGCGCCGTAGAGATGGGTGAAGAGGATGACGGCACCGTAGGGCACAGAGTTTATTATTGCCAGTGTTTGAGGATAAGCGTTTGCTGGTTCGTACAACAACAGCAGGATAAGGCCAGTAATTACCGTGTAGAAGAAGCTTGCAGCCACCATTCCGCCGAGCCAGTAAGACGCCTTATACATGTAGTCTGGCGTCCTAAATAGCGGCGCCTCGTCAATTCCTACCCTGTCCAAGATTTGGTCGAAGAAACCCTTCTTTTTCTCCTCTTTTTTCTTCACTTCTTCCATGGTCTCACCTCTCCGTTTTGGATATTGTTTGTCGAGTTAGTCGCATTCTTATATTTTTGTACAAATGCTTTGTTATTAAGGCCATTTCTGAAACTTACGTCATCCGCCTTTGACATGACTAGCCCTCCCGCGCTAGGCGTGCTAAAGCTCGCCGAGGACATGACTGGGGTTGGGAGCGAAGTCCTCACGTACTCTGCAATGGCAGTAGATATTGTCAGCACCAACCCCGGTATTCCCACCTCCGCCAAGAAAGACATCGCGACCATGTAAGGTTCGAACATTGGGGGATAGGCTATCACCCTCCTAAGCAGTCCCAAGTACCCAGCAACGCTCATCAAGTAGCCTATTGTGACGAAGGGGATAGTCCACCACAGTATTCCGGCTAGCATGAGGTTCTTTGCCTTGGGGCTGAAGCTCAAGTTCGGGTTCGTGGCCTTAAGTAGGTCTACGAAGACTCCAGTAAACCCTACCAAGATTAAAGTCCATATGACCAAGTGGAAGTGTCCAACCACGAAGTAGGTGTTGTGGACGACCCCGTTGACGATGTTTATGGGCAGTGGTAACGCTTGAACTCCGCCTATTATGAACCCGATTAAGGCCACCATGAACGTCATGCCTAGGGGGTCTTTGTAGTTGTATTCCTTAGAAGTGAGGATTGTCAGCCCAAGGTTTAGGACGGTCAGACCAGAGCCAGACGCCAAGACGAGAGTAGAGAGAGTTATCCACGCCCTTAAGTCCACCGGTAATGGGAAGGTCTGGAGGTGGTGGACCCAGATGAGCATGGAGCCTATTGCCAAGAGGAATATGTTCCACCTCGCCCACTTCTCGCTGTATAGGGGCCTCTTCGCGTAGATGGGTATGTAGTAGTACAGTGCCCCGAACAGCGGGAACGGGACGTAGTACACCACTGGGTGCCCGTAAAACCAGAAGAGTATTACCCAGAGCAGCGGGTCGACCTTGACTAGGGACGGGAACCAGTTGGCAAGGGTGTACCAGAGCTCCGAGGCAGTTAGGGCAGGTAGCGTTACAGCTATTACCAGGGAGAACGCAACTCCGTAGGCGGCGAATATGTTTATCTTCCTGTCCTTGGGCTTGGTCAAGTAGGCGTCTATGACTAGGGCTAAAGCGGTAATTGAGGCGCAAGCGCTATTTATGGCAAGGGCGAGGTATCCAGCACCTATTAAGTCTCCATGGAAGATCCTGAAAGCTTGAAACGCCGAGTTGTCAGTTATTGCCAAAGGAGGGTACATGTACCATGCGGCGTCTGGTCCCCCAATTAGCGCAAACGCTAACCCCAAGTTGGACAGCCAGAACATCCACGTAACTAGCCTAGTGTGTACTACGGAGAGGTTTGACTTGTACATGGAAAAGGCTATTATCCCAAGCGCAGCGTCTGGTACTAGTCCCAACATGGCCCCCCATCCGTGTACCGTCAGCAACGTGTAGTATATTACCCCCACTTGAGGCGAGTTTTGGTCGAACTCTAGGTAGGTCCTAAGGTTCATGGCAGCGGTGCCGAGCACTATTAGCCACGCTACCGCCCCCAGCATGTAAAGCCATACTACTCCTAGCGTGTCCTTGGGATTTGCTACCTTTGAGGCTTTGGCAAAAAACTGGCTTAACGTTATCTTGACGTACCTTAAGACGTATTTAACAAGGGACTTGACACCCATTCACACTACCTCCAATGTACCTACCCAATACGAGAAATTGTACCCGGCGTACTCGGGTTCCCTCCACGTGTAGTTCCCGGGGGTGTTGGGGGTTACAAAATAGACGTAGCTAGTCGTGTTAGGCACTGCATTTACGTTGACCACTCCGTCGGGCAGTCTCATGAAGAAACCGGTGATCACTTGGGGAGAGTTGAGTATGATGACAACGGGCTGGCTTTCGTTGGCGACTATCAAGCTAGGCGTATAGCCCTTAAACGTGACAGTCATGTTGACTACTAGTATCCCGTTCACTACCTCAGAGTACCCCTTTTCAGGGGGATGTGAGTAGAAGTAGCTAACTGCTGCTTGCGCGTCCTTGGGTAACCCGGAATATAGGGGAAGGCCGTACCTATAGCTGGTGCTACTGCCATGAGCAACTCCTTCTATGTTCCACGCTACGAAAACAGCAACGAGAATTAGCATCACGACAAACCAGGCTAGTTCTGCATGTTCCTTAAGCTTTTCCGTAAACGACATATTTTGTCGTGTTAGACTTTACCAAATAAGCTTATAAATGTTATTTTTAATAACTATAAATGTTTCGTTAATATCAAAGGTATCTAAACTATATTACGTTCTCGGGCTTATTAAGTTTAAATAAAAAATTATGACAAATCGCAAAGTATTTAACCAAAGTTTAGAAAATAAAAATATATATTTCTATTTTATAAAAGATACTAAATTTACTAAAAGCTTGTTATATTAAATAATTTCTATATAAGAAAAGTTTTTATAAACTCTGTTAATATAAAGTTCATGATGGAAGTATGGATTGTGGTAAGGTAATCATAAAAAGGAGCGACTTCGTATTCGCCAAGAGGCTACTGTGGAAGATGAGGAATAAGAACAGCGAATTTGACGTCAAGGAGTTTATGGCAAAAGGAAGGGACTACTTGTACAACTACGCTGAGAAGAACGTTGGTCCCTTGGACCCAAGTAGGAGGGCCTTCCTTAAGGGATTGTTAATAGGCATTGGTGTAGTCGCAGTAGCTACCGCTGTACCTATGATAAACTCCTTGAACCCGACCCCAGTCTACTTGAAGAAGTTTCCCTGGATGGTGATCGTGGACTCAAACGGTCAGCCTATTCAAGCTTCAAATATCCCAGTCAACGACCCTGAGATCCTGTTGTTCCAGTATCCAATGTTGGGAGACATCACCTTTTTGATAAACATGGGTGACGAGAACAATAACCCTGTGACCATTCCTCCGGTTACCGTGACTATTCCCGAGACGGGCAAGACGTACACTTTCCCTGGAGGCGTGGGTCCAAATAAGTCCATCGTAGCGTACAGCGCAATATGTCAGCACTTGGGTTGCGTGCCACCGGAGATACACTTCTTCCCTCCGAAGTACTTCGCCCCTGGAGGCACTCCTCCAAGCTACCTTCCACCAGACGCCTACAGCGCAGCGGTGAGCGCTGGGGCTAAGAGCGTCATACACTGCGACTGTCACGGCTCGACTTACGACCCATGGCACGGGGCCGCAGTACTGACAGGCCCTACGGTGAGGCCCCTACCTTACGTTCAGTTGTATTGGGACCCCGACACTGACTACCTTTACGCAGTTGGGATGAACATTAACGCTCCCCCAATAATGGATCACACGTCAGACCTAGAGGGCGCCGCTTACTTGGACTCTTACGATGAGACAACTGGGTGCCCCAAGGTACTCCTACAGAAGGGACAAACGCCAAGTAACTGCTACACGCAAGTAGAAAACGACGGGAACCCGTTCTAAGGTGATGCGCGTGACAAGGTTAGGGGTAGCTATAGTTGCGTTAATATTCGCCGCAACTGCAGCCTTAGCTTCTTTCATTATATACACTATCCTGTGGGATTCGTCTCCACCAGACCTAGTCCTTCCTTTACTTCATTTACTTAGTTTATGAGGTAAAATTTATAAGATACCACTTTTTGTTTTAATTTGTGATAATAGAATGAAACTACCTTCAAGGATAGTGTTTGCTGCAATAGTACTAGCGTTTTTCATTGTTGTTTCCTTACCCTTAAACTACGCCCTCAGCTTTGCGCTAGGCGTAGAGAACGCAACGATACTGGTAACGGCAATTTATATAATATTAGCATCCATAGCCTTTGGCTGGGTGTTTTACAAGGATTTCTATTAACTTGTACTTTTCAAAACTAAACTTTTTATATTTCCTAATTTTTATCTAATATCGATGAGCTCTAGGTCTTTCCTAGACGTGTACAACAGCATAGCCTCTAAGTTCTCCAGGAACCAGTACACTCCAGCGTTGGCTGGGGCGGAACTGGCAAGCTTAATAGTAACTTACGTGGCGGGGATGGCAATGGCGGTGTACAAGCTTCCCTACTCTGGTGCCCCCATCACGGCACACATATACGCGGCGGCCTTCGACGTCATATTCGCCATAGCACTTTACGGCTCAGCGACTAGGGCAGAGAACACCGTTCTGAGGGTGTTAGCTGTCCTTGACATCTTCTCTGTGTTAGCTGCGGCGTTTGAGGGGCTCTTCTTCTTCGGAGGCTTTTCCACCCCCGACTACGCGTTGGCTATGGGCACAGGCTTCGTTTTCACGATAGCCTTTACTTCAGCCATCCTGTTCTACTCCTTGAGAAGGTAAGTCACAAAATTTTTTAAAATAGCAAAGTATTAAAGAAATATTTATTTATCCCTCTTATTCAGATTATGTTGATAAATATGACAGAGAGAGTGAGCAGGAACACGCCAGTCCTAATTGCCTCAGCAGTGGAGTCAATCCTACTCATGGGGGCATTTATTGCGGGCACCGCGACCACTCTAAACGACCAGTTTCCCATCCAGGCGTCCTGGATGGCCGCAATACTCTCCTCTCATCTAAGCTTGGCCTTATTGAGCGGGCTAGGGGCTGTACTCCTTTTCGCGCTCACTTATTTGAGCAACAGAAAGGACCTATTTTACCTAGGCCTACTTACCGCGGTGTTCGTGGCATTAGCTGCTGCAGGTGGGCTGGCGTTTTACGCCACGTTTAACTACGACTTCTCCTACCTAATGGCAGTGTCATTCTTGATAGCCATAATAACGTCTATTGGTTCCCTGGTGTACTCTCTATAGGTGCGAGTAATTGGTGCCCATATCCCTCGTGCTAAACGTAATACACGGTTTTTTCTCATTAATTTATTACGGTGCGGTAATAATTTTTGGAGCGGTAGTGGCTCCAAGAATTTCTAAACTTTCAAGCGAGGCAGTTTTCGAGCTCATGACCAGGCTGTTCCCTACTATCCTAAGCTTCATCGAGGTTTCTGGGATGATAACAGTGGTCTTCGGCGCCGGAGAGTTCCTGCACTATATGATAGGCTACTACAAGGACGGGGGAATACAGGAGGTCACGTACGTACTTTTCTCAACGGGTTGGGGGGTCTGCGTGTTTGTTGGGGCGTTGTTTGGCATAGTAGGGTTCACAGTGGGTCTGCTTATAGGCCGCTACTTTGAGACTCTCTTTAAGTTGTACAGGTCCGTAGATCCCGCAACTGTGGATCAGATACACCTAGTAGAAAACAAGTTAAGGTTTTATTCCCTCCTAGGGACTGCCTTGCTCACGATAACGGTGATATTTATGATCCTTGCGGTGTCTTTCCTACCTTTACCTTAGTAAAAAAGGTGGTGGGTTAGGATAAGACTTCCTCTATTGAGCTCAACATTTCCTTGTAAGCGTTGTAGAAGTCGAGTATAGCGTTTTCCAGATGCCACTTGTCCTTCTCGTCCAAAAGGCTCTCGAGCGAGGGCCCTATGTTCCTCCCTACCACTACTGGTACGCTCACGTGGATGACCTCGTCCTTAAATACCCTGGGCGTCGCTACGCTCATGACCTTGTTCTCGTTGAGAGCTATTGCCTTGATTATATCTGCAATGATGGTGCCTGGTCCCCAAGTGGTTCCTCCCATCACCCTGATTATCTCCCCCGGTATCGTCTTTACGTACCTTGAGACCTCCTCCTTGTCGATGTTGAACTGATCAATAGGCTTCCCCTTCACGGTGACGGTACTCCAGAGCACAACGGCGTCCTCGCCGTGCTCCCCTCCTACGAAGCCGTTTACCTCGTAGACTGGGACGCGGAGCTTCTTGGCTATGTACGCCCTCATTCTCATGGTCTCCACTTGGTCCCCGGTGCTTATTACCATTTCCTTAGAGAACTTGGCAAAGACCGACGCCATCATGTCCACTGGGTTGGTGACCATTACGTATATTGCCCCTGGGTTAGCCTTGGGCAACTTCCTGGTTAGGTCGATCATGATCTTGGCATTATCCTTGAACAGATCTCTCCTGCTCATCCCAACTTTCCTCGGCTTCCCCGCTGAGATAACAACTATGTCGTTCCCTGACACGTCGTCGAGGTTGTTGGTCGAGAGTACCTCGGTTCTAATTCCCTTGGTGGCCATGGCATGCCGGAGCTCGTGTTCAAACTTCTCCGGCAACTCGGGTATTATGTCATATACAGTGACTTCGTCGAACACCCCGTTCATTACCGCGGAGTAAGCGATCGTCTGACCTATCTTACCTATTCCTATGAAGGCAATTTTAGTCATGATTCATCATGATTAAATATTGTCAGCTATTTATTTAAATTTTTCTTATAAAGTTTATATTGGATTCTTACACAAATAGATCTTATGGAGCTGGCGGAAATACTCTCAAGCTACTCGGTTTCAATTTCATATGAAGACTTAGACGAGAAGGTGGTGAGGGAGGCGAAAAGGAGGTTGATAGACTCGCTGGCGGTGGCAAAGGCAGCAGTGGACTCAGAGCCGGCTAAAATAGTAGAAGGGCTATTCCCCTCCTTCCAAGGGCAGTACCTAACTCTCTTGGGGAAAGGGAAGGTGACCCCAGACCTTTCCGCTTTTTACAACACCCTGTTAATCAGGTTCTGGGACTTCAATGATACCTACTTGTCGCTGGAGCCCCTCCACCCAAGCGACATGATAGGCGGACTCCTTTCTCTAGGGATAGAGAAAACCGGTAAGGAGTTGATCACCGCGATAGCTGTGGGGTACGAGGTAGGGACTAGGTTGTGCGACTCCGCCTCCCTAAGGAAGAGGGGCTTCGACCACGTTAATTACCTCCAAGTAGCCGCAGCTACGGCTCTGTCAAACCTGCTTGGGTTAAGCGAGGAGGAGACCTACAACGCCATCTCAATCTCGTTAATACCTCACGTAGCCTTGAGACAGACGAGGAGGGGGAAACTGTCAATGTGGAAGGCTGGGGCAGCAGCCGAGGCAGTGAGGAACGCGGTATTCGCGACCCTGTTGGCAAAGCAAGGTTTCACTGGGCCTTCGGACCCGTTCTCTGGAGACATGGGGTTCAAGCTAATAGTTGATCTTGATGTTAAGAACTTCGAGAGGATGGGGGCAAGCAAGATATTGGAGACGTCAATAAAGAAGTACCCAGTAGAGTACCACGCCCAAGCCCTCGTGGAGGCATTGCTCAGCCTTGAGGTGGAGGGAGAGGTAAGGAGAGTGGTTGTGGAGACCTATGAGGCTGGGAAGTCCATCTTGGCGGACCCAGAGAAGTGGAACCCGGACACAAAGGAGACTGCAGACCACAGTATCCCGTTTATTGTGGCCTCAACCTTATTAAGGGGCGACATGTGGCTGGAGAACTACTCAATGCAGACCAACGAGAAAGTGAGGGAACTCATGAAAAAGGTAGAAGTTATCGAGAACGAAGAGTACACAAAGGTATACCCCAGGGAGTTGCCTACTAGGGTAACGGTCTACACAGATAAGGGGACATATTCCAGCGAGGTGAGGTCCCCTAAAGGTTACCTCAACAATCCGATGAGCGACGAAGAAGTGGAAAAGAAGGCGAGGAGGCTGGGGTTAAGCGAAGAGATAATTTCAAAGGTATGGGAAATAGAAGGACACAAGGTGAAGGAAATTGTTGCCTAAGGAGTTCACAGTAGTGCCAGGAGTGTTTAACCCCTTTACAGCATTGTTGGCAGAAAAGGTAGGCTTCAAGGTAGTCTACCTGTCAGGCGGTGCCCTCACTTCCTCCTTTGGCCTCCCAGACATTGGGCTCATTAGCCTCGAGGAGCTGGTGTACATGGTCAAAAAGATAAGGGAGGTGACGAGTATACCTATGATAGTAGACGCGGACACGGGGTTCGGTGAGGCAATCAATGTCTATAGGACCGTCAAGTTGTTGGAGGGGGCGGGAGCGGACGCTATACAAATAGAGGACCAGCAGATGCCGAAGAAGTGTGGACACTTGGACGGGAAGGAAGTGGTGGACAGGAGGACCATGATATCCAAGATAAAAGCTGCGGTGAGGGCTAGGAAGGAAGCGTTAATCATAGCCAGGGTAGACTCAAGGGATGTAATAGGCATAGACGACGCCATTGAGAGGGCGAAGGCGTACCTCGAAGCTGGGGCAGACGTGATCTTCCCTGAAGCGCTGCACTCAAAGGAGGAGTTCGAGAGGTTTGCCAGGGAGGTAAAGGCCCCGCTCTTGGCAAACATGACGGAGTTCGGCAAGACCCCCTTCATAACCGCAGAGGAGTTCAAGGCTATGGGCTACACCTACGTCATCTTTCCCGTGACAATATTTAGGGTAGCGGCCAAAGCCATGAAGGAGGCGCTGGAAGTTTTAATGATGGAAGGGACCCAGAAACCTCTCCTAGAAAAGATGATGACTAGGAAGGAACAGTACGAAATAATTAATTATAACTTCTATGAAAAGTTAGATAAGGAACTTGAGAAACTTTTATAATTTTCGAAATGTATAATATTACATTATGACAAGTAAAGTTAAGTACTTGATAACTAAGCCCCCTGTCACAGTTCAGAAGGGCACTCCTATTAGGGAGGCAGTAAGGTTAATGGCGTCCATAAATATAGGCTCAGTGGTCGTACTCGACGGAGAGAAGTTAATGGGGATAGTCACGGAGAGGGACGTGATAAGGGCTTTGGCCAAAGGTATCTCGTTGGACGAGCCAGTGGAGAAAATAGGGACGACAGGTCGCCTAGTCACGGTCTCTGAGGATGACAGCGTATACCTTGCAGCAGAGAAGTTTTCCGCGTACGGTATAAGGCATCTCATTGTCACGGACTCTGACGGCAAGTTCGTAGGGGTGATCTCGATCAGGGATTTGATCAGAGAGTCCCACGTTCTTAAGGCCCTCTCTACAATCTCAGAGGAGGAGTTTACGGGGAGTGATTGAAGATGAGCGTTGTGAGTAAAGGGCTAGAGAACGTGTTCATAAAGGCTACCTCCCTGACCTACATAGACGGAGAAAGGGGCATCCTGAGGTACAGGGGGTACGACATAGATGACTTAGTGAAGAACTGCAGTTACGAGGAAGTGGTTTACCTAATGCTTTACGGAGACCTCCCAAACGAATCCCAGCTTAAGAGGGTTAGGGAAAAGATCAACAGGAGCTACGACGTACCTCCGCCGGTGATAAGGATCTTGGAGGAGCTACCACAAGACGCTGACGCAATAGGCATGATGGAGACTGCTTTTAGCGCTCTTGCATCCTACTACAACTATGGTTGGAAGAAGGGAGAAAACACTGAGAGGGCCCTTGAGATAATAGCGAAGACTGCGACAGTAGTGGCAAACGTGTACAGACTGAAGGAGGGACTTCCCTCCACGTTGTTGGAACCGTCGGAGAGCTACGCCAAGAGCTTCTTGAGAGCTACATTCTCTAGGGAACCCAGTAAGAAGGAGGTTGAAGCCATGAACGCGGCCTTAATACTGTACACAGACCACGAAGTTCCGGCTTCAACGACTGCGGCCCTAGTTACCTCTTCCACACTATCTGATCTATACTCTTGTATAGTCTCAGCCCTTGCTGCGTTGAAGGGGCCACTTCACGGCGGTGCAGCTGAGGCCGCCTTCCAGCAGTTCCTGGAGATAAAGGAACCGGAAAAGGTAGAGGAGTGGTTCGAAAATAATGTGATCAAGGAGAAGAAGAGGTTGATGGGATTTGGCCACAGGGTTTACAAGACATACGACCCTAGGTGCAGGATATTTAAGGAGTACGCAAGGGAGTTAGCTAAGACCCCTGAGGCGAGAAAGCTATACGAGGTGGCTGAGAAGTTAGAGAAGCTGGGGATAAGGCACTTCTCCGAGAAGAAGATATACCCTAACACGGACTTCTACTCCGGGCTAGTGTTCTACTGCATGGGCTTTCCTGTTTACATGTTCACTTCGCTTTTCGCCTTGTCCAGGGTCCTCGGCTGGTTGGCACACTTGATAGAGTACGTGGAAGAACAGCACAGGCTCATTAGGCCTAGAGCCCTTTACGTGGGGCCAGAAAAGAGAGACTTCGTTCCGATCTATTCAAGGTAATTTTTATTTACTTCTTCTTATACTATTTATTAAAAATAAATAAATTTTTAATTTACTTGATACTTTCAAAGAAAACATTTATAAATAAGAATGTATAAACATGTATATTGATGAGTAATGGGATACGAGAATATACCAGGACTCATAGGTGTGTATAAAATTGTGGGTAGCGGTCTAGAAAAGGTGTACGGGCAAGACCTGAAGGTAGACAAGGACAAGCTAATACAAATCTTGATGGAGAACATGAGGATTGGAGAGGAGGAGGCTAGGAAAATAGGTCTCGGCTCGCTGATGGGGTTTGCGATGATACTGGACGACTTGGGCATTACTTACCTTAACGGGGCCCTAGTTGTGGTGGACGCCGTAAAGACCAACTGGGAGATAGTGGTTAGGGAGCTACAGTCTGGGGTGGTAAGGGTATGAGCAAGGTAAAGGGTTACGTGGGAAGCGTGAAGATAGACGACTCGGGCAACGTAGTTAGGACTGACCTAGACAAGGAAGAGGCGGAGGAAATAGCGAATGCCTTGAAGTTTAACGTGCAGAAGGGAAACGAGGAAGCGAGGGAACTGGGCTTTAGCAAGATGCACGGCTTTGCCATGTTTGGGTCTGAGAAGAGCCTCGCTTTTATGAAGAACAAGGCCCTACTCGTCAGGACCAAGGAGGCGGATTGGCAGGAACTCTTCGTCATGTACACTTACATAAAGAGCTGGCTAGCTGGAGGAATAGCGCTTATAGCGATTTCCATCGTTATGTTCATCTTGGCCATATTTACCTCTGCTCTGGACTACTTCGCGCCGGAACCGAGGTTGTATCTACCGTCTATCCTACTCTTAATAGGGGTATTCATGGTAGGGCTATCCAAAACTAGGTTCAGCTATAGGCTAGAGTAATTTCGTATTTTTGCTCTTCATCAAGTAAATATCTTTTTTGATATTATCATTTTCATAACGTTCATAGCTCCCTCAGCTCCAACTAGGTAGGACGCTATTCCCCTGTAGGCGATCTCGACTAGGGCGTCCTTTGTGTAGCTGTAAGCTCCCATCCACATCATGACAGACTTTATCACGTCAAACGCCGTCTGTGGACCAACCAGCTTGGCCATTGCGGAGTAGGCCGGTATCTGATCTCGGAACTTTTCCTCGTTATCCAACATCCACGCTGCCTTGTAGGTCAATAGCTTCGCCATCTCTAGCCTTGTGTAAAGCTCTGATGCCTCGAAGGCTATCGCCTGGTGGTCCTTCAGCTTCTTCCCAAAGGCTTCCCTCTCTTTCGCGTAATTTAGTCCCATTTCGAGTATTACTTCAGCACTACCTATACAAGCTGCTGAAACCAAAACTCTAGCGTGGTTAAAACCATCCATAGCGTAATAGAATCCCTTGTTTTCCTCTCCCACTAAGTTCTTAACTGGGACTTTGATACCATGATATCTCATGATACCCGTTGAGATCCCCATCCTGCCCGAGTTGGATATTAGGGACGTTTCAACTCCCTCTTGGTCTGTTGGCACGTATATCATTGAGATCCCTCTATGCCCTTCCGGCGAAGTCCTAACTAGCGTTAGGTGGCCTCCTCCCCACTTCTTTGCCTCGCCCACCCCACTAATGTAAGACTTCTCCCCTTCGATTACGTAGTGCTTGCCCTCTTTCCTTGCTGACGTCTTGAGGTTGGCCACGTCGCTCCCGCCCGAAGGCTCAGTAGAGGCTATCCCCAGGAACCAGTCGCCGGAGACCACCTTTGGCAAGACCTCTTCCCTTACCCCCTTTCCGTATTTGTCCAAGACGTAACCCCAGGAGGCCTCCAAAAGGAACATCACCGCCGTGGCCATGCTGAAGTCTGCCCTCGCTATTTCCTCCGCTGCTATCGCAGTTAACGTGAAAGAGGCCTTTTGCCCACCTACGTCCTCTGAGACGGGCATAGCCCACAGTCCAAGTTTGGCCATATCCTTTACTAGATCCCTTGGTATCCCTTCCTCGTCTATCTTCCTGACAATTGGTCTAACCCTCTTAGAGAGGAAATCCCTTAGCTCCTCCCTGAAGAGGGCCTCTTCCTCCGAGAAGGAAAAGTCCATAAAGAGTATTGCATTTTGAGGTTAAATTTCCGGGTTTCTTAAGCTCACGCACTCCGAGATCGTGTATACCTTCGACCTAGTGTCTTGAAGGCAGATCCTTGCTGACACCAATCCCTTTTCCCTTAATATCCTTATCGCCTCCCGAATTGTCCTCTCTGGGAGGCACGTCTCTTCCTTAATTTCCTTAAACGTTGCCGATCCCTTGTATTCTAAGACCTTATAGACAAGCTTTGCCGAGCACGGTAGTTCGCGTATCCTAGGGTCCACAATTAATACTTTGGAAGTGGACTTTAAAATTTAGTTTTGTGTGCAATTTTAGCATCAAACGAACTCCGCATTAAAATCTACTTTATAAGGAAAAATTTATAACTTGCTATAAAAATCATATTATTATGGGAGTAAGGGAGACCGAAAAGGAGATAATAATAGAGGTGCCGTTCTTTGAACCAGTGGTAATACCCAAGGAGAAGGTAGAAAAAGTCGAGGAAGGGGTGCCCCCAGATGAACTTTGCTCCCTCATAAGCGAGGTGGCCAAGAGGGGAGTCCTCATAGCGGGGACAACAATAGACGGCAAGGTATCTTACTATAACATTTCCCCTAACAAGAAGTGTATAAAGATAACGCTAAAGGACGGCAGGGTGTTCTACGTGAACAGGGACTGAACTCTAGGAGAAACGCTCAATCACTAAAGTTTAAAAATTTTTATATTTTTCAATAATTACGCTTTTATATTTTTCCGTGAGAGGTATATTATGGTAGACGTAGGAGAAAGGGCTCCACGACTGGAGCTTGTGGACACGGAGCTAAAGAAAGTCGTGCTACCGGACGATTTTAAGGGAAAGACACTAGTAATAGCTTTCTACCCTGCTGCGTTCACGTCGGTTTGCACCAAGGAGATTTGTACCTTTAGGGACAGCCTTGCCAGGTTCAACGACTTAAACGCGGCAGTGGTTGGGATAAGCGTCGACCCTCCCTTCAGCAACAAGGCCTTTAAAGAGCACAACAAGATAAATTTCCCCTTGTTAAGCGACTTCAACAGAGAAGCAGTAAAAGCTTTCGGAGTAGCCGGAGAGCTCCCCGTGTTAAAGGGCTACGTGCTGGCCAAAAGGTCTGTGTTCGTCGTGGACAGGGAGTTCGTTATAAGGTATAAGTGGATCTCGGAAGATCCAGGGAAGGAGCCCAACTACGAGGAAATAAGGGAAGTGGTGTCAAAACTCTAGTCCACGCAACAGCTCATCTTCGTTACGTCCCTGTAGAACGAAAGTGACGCTATTTTTAACGCCTCCCCCATAGTTGGGAACACATGTACTGTATCTATTACGTCGTCTACGGTGGCCCTAAGCTTTATCGCTAGGGCAGCCTCGTTTATCACTTCGGCGGCGTTCTCTCCTACCATCTGTACTCCTAGAATCCTCTTAGTGGACTCATGTACAACCATCTTTATTAGTCCCTCGCTTCCCAGGATGTTGGCCTTGGTAACGTCCTCCATTCTAACTATCCTACTTACGGACTCGGTGGCCTCGTAGGAGGTCAAGCCAACTCTAGCCGCGTTGGGTTGCGTAAATATTGCTTGCGGTACGCTCAGCATGTCTACGCTCTTCTTGCTACCCGTCAAGGCGTTCTCTGCAGCTATTGCCCCCTGTTTCCCAGCCAAGGCCTCGAGCATCGTTTCGCCTATAACGTCGCCCGCAGCGTAGATGTTGGAGTTTGTGGTAGAGAGGTCTTCGTTTACCTTAATCCCTCCACGTTCGTTTAGCTCTACCCCTGCAGCGCCCAAGTTCAAGTCTACGTTGGGCTTCCTCCCGGTAGCTACGAGTATCTCATCTGCCTCTACCTCCCCCTTGTTAGTGACCACCACTTTTCCAGTTCCCTTTCTTATCTCCTTTATCAATACCCCAGTGGCTACGTGTATGCCGTCTCTGATCAGCACCCTTTCTATTTCTGCTGAGATCTCTGGCTCCCAGTCCGGGATAAGCCTATTGCTCCTCTGCAGCACAGCAACCTCTACGCCCAGCCTTTTGTAAATTTGCGAGAACTCTAGTGCCAAAGCTCTACCTCCAATTACGACTAGAGAGCCTATCTTCCTGTCAGGGTTTAGGGCCTCTACGTTAGTCCAGTACCCCACGTCTTTTAATCCTGGGATTTCAGGTATTGAGGGGGAAGAACCAGTAGCTATGATGAACTTTTTTCCCTCGACGACCTCAGAGCCTACCTTAACTGCGTTTGGCGAAATGAAGTGGGCCTTCCCCTCAATGAGCTTTACGTCGTACGAGCTTAGCACGTTCTCGTATTTCTTCTTCCTCAGCCTCTCCACCAGTTCCCTCGTCTCCTTGAATGCGCTAAAGAAGTCCGACGACGAGTTGCAGGCCTTCAGCGTTTCCCCAATGTGTAACAGCTTTTTACTTGGGACGCATCCTACGTTAACGCACGTACCTCCCAGAGGACCGTAACCTACTAGCGTCGGCTTGTAGCCTAGCTCGTTTGCCCTAATAAGTGCAGCGAAGCCTGCAGCTCCGTAGCCGAGTATTACGAGGTCCTCTGTCATGTCATTTCCCCTCGTACCTATCGGCGCAGTGAGAACAGCAGAAGTAGTGCGTTACACCGTTTATTGATCTAGTGTACGCCGTGTCCTCTGTTACTGGCACTCCACACGTCTCGCACTTCAGCTCTTTTAAGTTCATTCTCAACTTCATGCAAACACACCTACAAATGTATTCTAGTTTACTAGTTTATAAGTTCATATGAACATTTATTCATATAACTTTTAATAACTTTAGCGTGAGAGTATACTTATGGGCAACAAGGAACCTCTACTGAGCGAGCTAGAGAACTTCTTTCAAGCGCTCTCCGATAAGACTAGGCTCGAGATCGTCCTCTCGCTTTTAGAGGGAGAAAAGAACGTTCAGGAACTCTCTGCCTCCCTGGGGAAGTCACAGTCCCTGATTTCACACCACCTCGCCTGCCTTAGGAACTGCGGTGCAGTAAAGGTAAGGAAGGTTGGTAAGTTTGTGTACTACTCAATAGCCGACGACCACGTCAAGGATATACTTAGCCAAGCCATAGATCACGTTAGCGAGTACAGTAAGTCAATACTCTCCTGCGAGATAGTGAGCCAGGAGAAGGGGCAGGGGGTTAAAGCGGAACAGACTGAAACTCGATGATTTTGTATTAACTAACTTTATAACTTGCTAAAATAAGGTTAGCACATGGAAGACGAGTTTAGCAAGGTGGACTTCTCTAAGTGGACCTCCTCCCATTGGTCACTCTTCACTTCCCTAGCCATTGGTTTCTTCATGTGGGGGGTCATAGCTTCCATAGCACCGTTGTTTTACCCTTCGGTGAACCAAGTCTGGTTCTTGATAGTGCCCATTGTAGCTCAGCTGGCAGGGGATCTAGGTATATCGGCACTCTCTGACCTCAAGCTAGGGAGGAAGGGGACTTTCTTCCTCACGATGGTCCTTTATGGTGCTGGGTCCCTCTTGATCTTTGGAGCGTCTACTTTGAGCGTTTACGGCGTGATTCCCTCGTCCTCTCCCCTGTTTCTGGGGCTGGTCACCTTGGGGATTATACTGGGCAACCTAGGGATAGAGGGCGAGGTGCCTACAGCGTTATCTTACGCGTCTGAGACAATGCCCTTGAGGTTGAGGGAGACGATGCTGGTACTCTTGCCGAATTTCGACAACGTAGGGGCAATGATGGCGTCTCTAATAGCCTTGGTGACCTATAACTTGACAGATTCCTCCTTAGTGGAGCTAAGGTTCTTGGGGCTCTTCGCAATTATCTTAGTTGGTGTGGCCATCTTCGTGAGGTATAGGATCCCAGAGAGCGTTAGGTGGCTGGTGAAGGCTAAGAAGGAGGAGAAAGCTGAGGAGGAACTAAAGAAGTTCTCTCCGGAGGCAAGGGAAGAGTACGTAAGGCTGAACAAGAGGACTTCGTTAGCCACTAGGTTCGCCTTCCTTGTGATCATATCCGTGTCCCAGTACTTAACTTACGGACTCATGGCCTACGTAATAGCCGACTACTACTTCTCTGGGACCTCAGTTGACCAAGTAATCTTCGTGGCAAACCTGGGTGCTTCGCTTGCTGGGTTCTTGGCCTCTGCCCTGGCGAACAGGATGGCTTCAAGGATCTTCGCTTTGTTCTCCTACTTAGGTGGTGTCTCCACCATGGGACTAATCGTGGGATACGTGATCATCCCCGGCCTGCTGGCTTACGCTCTCCCAACGCTCTACGTAATGTTTTACGCCCTTCTTTTCCTCAACATGTTCTTCAGCGAGTTCGGCTGGGCCGCGAGGACAATATACGAACCTACCTTGATGCCCATACGGGCAAGGGCCTTTTTCATTGGACTAATAAGGATGTTCCCAATGGTCTCCTACGCCCTCTCCATACAGCTGACCAGTGGGTTCAACGAGCTACAGTTCGTGATGTACAACCTAGCCCTGTGGCTATTGGGGGCAGGCGGCTCGCTGATGTGGCTCTTCAAGGGCTACGACGTAAACATGGTTCCAATAGAGCAGACTTCACAAGAGGACGTCAAAAAAGGCGCTATAACTTAGTGTTCCTCATAGATTCGGCGCACTTGTGGAGGTCCACCTTTACCTTATCCCATAGGTCCGTCTGCAAAGAGTAGACGTACTTCGGTCTCCCTATCCTAGAGCCCTCAAGTTTTTTCCTGACGACCAGCCCAAGGTCTATTAACCTCCTTAAGGACGACTCCACAGTGGTCTTGCTGAACCTCATTATACCTGCAAGTTCTTGGGAGGTCACAGGCTTCCCTAACTCCATTAGTTTTATAAAGCACGCCACTTCTGTCTCCGATAGCTTATAACAGCACTTTATGTTGTGCCACTTTTCGTTCTCGTTCTCGCGATTTAGTAAACGCTCTTCCATATGATAATTGAGGATAATCAAACATAAAAAGTTTTTTAAGTTTTTTAGTGAATCTATTTTTACGAATTTTAACTTTACATTATCCTAAAATTAAGTTACAGTGGCGAAGGGAGAAGGCTCCTGCTGTGGATGGTAAGACCAAAGACGGCTTAGTCTAGGAAACCCTTTTATTTTTATCCATTAAAAAGGTGTTGTGAGCTACGCGGAAATGAGGACTCACACGGCTCTCCACGTGGTCAAGGGGGCCGTGAGGAAGGTCTTGGGGGCAAAGTGGACAGCTAGCACCTACGTTGAAGGGCAACACGGGAGGTTAACTGTCCAGTTTGAGAGGAAGCCAGAGGACAAGGAAATGGAAGAGGTCTTTCTCCTGGCTAACAAGAAGGTCGAGGAAAACTCTCCAGTACTTGTAGAGGAACTTCCCAGAGAGGAGGCTGAGAAAAAATACGGTGACGAGATGTACGACCTCTTTCCAGTTCCACCAGAGGTGAAGGTCCTAAAGGTAGTCGTCATCCCAGACTGGAACGTCAACGCATGCAACAAACCCCACACTAAGACTACAGGCGAAGTCGGGAGGATCTCCCTAGACCACTGGAGGTTTAGAAACTCCAAGAAACTCCTCGAGATCTCATTTAACATAGGGTAGTGAAGTTGGACTGGGTAGACAAGCTCTCCAAGGTAGTCGAAGTCAAGGGAGGCACGTCCTCTGGTAACGTCAATACCAAGGTCGAGGTGTATCCTGCAACTTACGAGGAACTCGCTGAGACAGTGAGGTTGTGCGCGGAGGAGAAGCTGAAGGCGTACGTCCACGGATTCAATGCCCACCACATAGGCAAAAAGGTGTCCGCTGACGTTGGGATATCAACGTTGAGGCTCAACAAGGAAATTGAGATGTCCGAGGAGGACTTGTACGTCAAGGTCCAAGCTGGAGCCTCTTTCAGGGAACTTAAAGAGGAGCTGAAGGCCCACAGCCTCACTGTGCCCTTCAACTACAGCGGGAGCGTAGGGGGTTTCGCGTCAACTAATTTACCTTCAGTGTTCACGTCATTGGGGTATCCAAAGGACTGGTTGTTGGGCGCAATCGTTGTGACTGGCCTCGGCGAGGTGGTGAAAAGCGGCTCTACGACCACGAAGTTCTCCTCAGGCTATAAGATATGGAAGGTGCTCTCTGGCTCTCTGGGGTGGTTGGGGGCATACGCTGAACTCAACGTAAGGCTACTTCCCTATTTCGAGTACCACTTTGAAGAGGTAAGGGACCACGAAAGGGCGTTCAAGGAGAGGGCATTGGGAGTTATCGGCGTGAAGGTTGGGGAAGAAGTGAAGAAGTTTGCAGTGAAGAGGGGTGATGGAGAGAAGTTGGAGATACCGGAGGTGTTCGACTTCTCCGTTCTGTCAATCAGAGGTAAAGAGTTTGAGGAAATTAAAGGCGTCAACGCTGACTTTTGCGTCGCCTATTACGGTCTGGGCATAGTGAGGTGTTTAGGTGGTACTCCACCTAAGGGTAAGAAGTTAGTTAAGGAAAGGGGATGCGAGGGGGACTGCTTTAACGCAAACTACACTTCCCTTAGGCTCTTAAAGAAGTCCCTAGACCCCAGGGGCGTCTTCTTCGACGTTATCTGAGATGTGAAAGTGTCGATTTTTTAAACTGTAAAAACAACTTTGACTAGTGATTGAGGAACTAAGGAAGATAGTGGGGGACAAGTGGGTCATAACTGGGGAGGAGAGGGAGCTATACTCCTTTGACGGGTTCACCGCGGTCTCCGGGGAGCCCTCAGTCGTAGTCCTTCCGGGGGACGAAGAGGAGGCAGTTGAGGTACTGAGGTACTTGTTTTCGAGGAGGGTCAAGGTGGTTATAAGGGGCAGTGGGACTAGCTTGAGCGGAGCTACGATTCCCCTCCAAGGGGAAGTGGTCGTTGCTATGACTAGGCTGAACAAGGTCTACTCCGTGGATGGGTATGAGATTGAGGTTGGCCCCGGGATAGCGAACGCCATGGTCACTAAGAGCGCTCCAAAGGAATTGTTCTACGCCCCAGATCCCTCAAGCTACGTGGTCTCCTCAATAGGCGGTAACGTGTCCCACGACTCCGGAGGGATGAGGGTGGTGAAGTACGGTCCAACATTTAACAGTGTGCTTTCGCTGAAGGTAATCCTGACGAATGGAGAGGTAGAGGAGTTTACCCCTTCCCCTTTCTTCAACCCTACCTCCATTTTTGTGGGGTCTGAGGGTACCCTTGGAGCCATACTGAGGGCAAGGCTTAAGCTAGTGCCAAAACCTAAGGCGAGAAAGACCATAGTGGGCGTCTTTCAGACAGTGGACGACGCGTCCAGGGCAGTAGTGGGCATATTCAAGGTGGGCGTAGTTCCTTCAGCCCTTGAGATGATGGACAAGACATCGGTGTCCATAGTGGAGAGGAGCAGGTACAAAGCTGGCCTTCCCCTCGCCCACGTACTCCTCATAGAGCTAGACGAGGACTTAGAGGAGAGCACAGCCCGCGTCGTCAAGGTAATAAGGGATAACAACGGCGAGTTCTTCGAGCCAGAGGACGATTCACCATACTGGAACGCTAGGAAGGGGGCATTTCCAGCTATGGGCGTAGTGTCAAGGGCATATCTAACGCTTGACTGCAACGTGCCCAGGGGGAAGCTACCCTTGATCCTCTCCAAGGTAGAGGAGATGTCGAGGGCTAAGGGAGTTACAATAGCAAACGTCTTCCACGCGGGGGACGGGAACCTCCACCCCTTAATACCCTTTGACCCCAACGACAAGGCCAGTTTAAGGAAAGCGATTGAGGTGGGTAGCGAGATAACTGAGTTGGCCATCAGCCTCGGTGGTGTACCGTCAGGGGAACACGGCATCGGCGTGGAGAAGGTCAAATTCCTGGAAAGGTACTACAACGCAACTGACCTCGAGGTCATGGAGAGGATAAGGAAGGCCTTTGACCCTCACGGGATCTTAAACCCTTGTAAGTCATTCCTTAAGGAGAAGTGTAAACCCAGGGATGAGGTGTTTAGGTGGCTATGGGAGTGGGACTAGAGCTTGACAAACTAGAGCTGGACAAGTGCGTTCACTGCGGTTTCTGCCTAGAGGTCTGCCCTACCTACGTGATAACTGGGAGCGAAGTCCACTCTCCCAGGGGGAGGATATGGGCGGTCAGGCTAGGGGTAAAGAGCGAGGGTCTTGAAACGTGTGTGTTTTGCAGGAGGTGTGAAGCGGCCTGTCCCAGCGGAGTTGAGTACGGTAAGGCTATCTCTTCTTACAGGAGGGCGGACGCCACTAAGAAGCTGGTACACAAGGTTCTGGAGACCCCTGGCCTACTTTACGCGTCCTTAAAGGTGTACTCTAGGTCTTCCTCCCCCATAGCCCTGAGGATTAAGGAATTCGTGAAGAGCTACCAACCTCCTCTCCAGCACAAAGACGAAAACGCTGAGCTATTGCTCTTCCCAGGGTGCCTTAACTCCGTGGTGTACAGGGGGACAGTGGAGAAGGCCCTCAACTACTTGAGGCGGTTCTACAAGGTGGAGGTGTACAACAGTTGCTGTGGTCTTCCCCATTATGCTGAGGGGGAAAAGGAGAGGGCACTGAAGATAGCTGAGAAGCTAAAGGAGGCGTTTAAAGGGAAAGTGGTAGTCTCGCTGTCATCAAACTGCACCGCCCACATGAGGGAGATGGGCCTTAAGGTCTTCGACTTCGCAGAGTTCGTGGTTAAAAATAACCTCCCATTGTCACAAAGGGAGATAACTGTGACAGTCCACGACCCGTGTCACGCGTCCCTCGTTGGACTAAACAAGTATACCAGGGAGATGCTGAAGAGGATGGGGGCAAAAATAGTGGAGATGGAAGACCCGTCCTTTGAGTGCGGTGCTGGAGGGACTTACTTTATCTTCAACCCTGAGCTCTCCCAAAAGATCGTGGAAGAGAAGGGTAGGAAAGTCAAGGCGACTGGCGTTGAAAACGTGATATCAACCAACCAGTCTTGCAGTTTAGCCCTTTCCTTGCACGGAAAAGTGTTACACGTAGCCGACCTTCTTTAGATCTTCCTTTTTATTCTCTCCAGCCTTACTTCCTCGTTCAAGTTTTTGGCGAAATTCTTTAACCACTTCCTTATAAGGAACGTCCCCGCCAACCTATGCATAAAGCCCTCGAAGTCGAACTTTATGGATCCGCTCTCGCCTAGGGCACTGACGGTGAGCCTACCGCTCCCCTTACCGCCCTTTGCGCTTAGGGTGAAGGCGTAAGTCACTGAGTTCTCTCCGGTGAAGACGTTTCCGCTCATGGTGAAAGGCACACCCATGTATTTCCCGTAGGCCACGAACCTACTCTCGTTCACCTCCACACTGTACACTGGAGGAAACACCTTCGGAATCAAGAACGACGGATCGGAAACTACTTTAAGGAAAGCGTCAGTCTCGTGCATGACCCTAAATACAACTTATATTATCATTAATAGTGCACTTGGAATATAAAAATAAAAATGTTGTTATGAAAGCGTTGTTTACCAGACGGATATTATTTGGGCACCCTCGGTGTCCATGGAGAAGCTCGTTATACCCGCTATCTCGTCAACGAGTTCGTTGTAGTCCTCCTTCGTCAAGTTAAACAGCTTGCTGGCGTAGGAGCAGGCGTATATCTTGACCTTCTTGGTCTTCTTGGCCTTCTTGAACAGACTTATGTAGTCCTCCTCCTTTTTCTCAACCATTGCCTTCGACGCTACGTCCTCTGTCTTGACCTCAGGAGTCTTAGTGAACGCTTTTACGGCGTTCATTGTTAGAAAGACGTATACCTCGTCACCCATGGAGGAGATTATAACTGACGTCATCGCAGCGTAGGCTAGCCTGGAGGCCTCGTTGGAGCCTACGATGATCCCCGCCTTCATCCTTTCTCACTTTTGTAGCACTAGGATGTACTTGTTTCCCTCCTGTTTGTCCTCCACTACAGTTAAGTTCTTCTTCTTTGACCAGGCTAGTATGTCCTTCTTAGTAGCCTCGTCTCCTAGGATCACCTTTACTGCCTCTCCCTTTTCCATCTCGTCTAGCACTCCAGATAGTTCCCCTATGGGTCCCGCACATGACGAGCTCGTTAGATCCAATTCCTTGTATATCTTTACGGCCATGTTTTCCACCTACAGTAGTATACTGGGAACGCCCTTTTAAATGTTTCATTTTTATTAAGAAGATATATAAATTAGTTGAGTTTGATATTTTATTTTAATTTAATATTTATAAACTTTAAGAACGATGAAGTCTTCCTAATGATTTTTTAATATTTCTTTTATTTTGTATAATTTTAGATATATGCCCAAATAATTATAACATAAGTCAGTACATATATTGGCAAAAAATTGATAGAATAGAAATGTTTATAATCTTAGTATCATTTATAATTTTAGGGATTAAGTATGAAAAGGGTAATCGTAGCTGGTGGAAATATAGCCGGGACCATAGTGGCAAACAGGTTAGCCCAAAAACTAGACGAAGAGTTGGACAAGGGGGAGGTTGAGATAGTAGTCCTAAATCCCTCCGACACGCACACGTATTTACCGGGCCAGCTACTGGTGGCGTTTGGGCTGGAGAACCCAGCGGAACTGCACAAGAAAGAAAGGGAATTACTAGACCCTAGGATAAAGTTCCTCCATGGAGAGAAGGGAACAATTACCAAGATCGACCCAGCTAACCACTCAGTAGTTACGGCAGACGGTGTATCTCACTCCTACGACTACCTCGTTACAACTACGGGCGTGGAGTACAGCTGGGACGAGGTGCCTGGGTATAGGTCAGCGTCAGTGACCCCGTACGAAATGGACTCAGCCCTCAAGATGAGGGAAGAGCTGTCCTCCTTCAGCGGGGGCACAATAGTCGTAAACGTAGCCAAGTTACCGCACAGATGTCCAGTGGCACCGCTTGAGATCACCCTTATCCTAGACGACTACTTGAGGAAGAGAGGAATAAGGGACAAGACTAAGATTATCTACACGTACCCAACGCAAGGAGTGTTTGGCAGGCCTATTACTAACAAGTTCATGTTAAAGCTGTTCGAAGAGAGAGGCATCGAAGTACACTCGCCTTTCAATGTGACAAGTGTGAACCCAACAGAGAAGGTAATAGAGTCCCAGGAGGGAGGTAAGCTTAAGTTTGACATGTTAATATCAGTGCCTCCTAACATGGGTGCCAAGGTCGTAGGCGACTCCGGTATTGGAGACAGGAGGAGGTGGATACCAACGGACAAGTTCACGCTGAGGATGAAGGACCACTCCAACGTCTACGTTATGGGGGACGCAACAGACTTACCAGTCTCTAAGGCAGGCTCTACTGCTGACTTCGAGTCCTACATTGTCGCTAACAACGTAACAAACGACATTAAGGGCAACCTAGGCGTCAAGCATTACGGCGGAGACGTGCTGTGCTACATCGCAACAGGCACAGACCAGGCTACCTACATTAGGTTCAGCTACACCATGAACGAGAGCCCACCGCCGCCTTCCTACGTCCACTGGTGGGGCAAAATAATGTACAACAAGATGTACTGGACTGTAACGGCGAAGGCGGTAGTCTAAATGCAGTCCAGTCTAGACAAGCTATTTTCAAAGCTAGACGACAAGAAGATCGATGAAATAGCCAAGCTAGTAGACCTCACCCCCACATTGAACCAGTTGCTGGAAAAGATAAACGAGCTTGAAGCTAGTGGAAGCCTAGACACACTGATAAACTCAGCCTACGTGATAAGGACATTCAAGGACATGCTCAACGACGACGCCATAGAGAGCCTAGGCACCATAGTGTCGTCCCTACTCGAGCTGGGTAGGACGCTCTCTGAGGACAGCGTGAACGCACACGTAAAAGTGTTGCTTGCCAACTCCGGCACTTTAGCCAACCTCACGACGAAGCTGAAGGAGATGATGAACGACGGCTCGCTTAACGCCGTATTGGACATGGCTTATACCATGAAGACCTTGAGGGACATGTTAAACGACGAGGCTATCCAGACCCTCGGTAGTGTGGTCTCGGGCTCACTAGAGCTACTAAAAGAGATAAACAAGCACTCGGAAGCTGTTAAATTGCTAGTAGATAAAATGCCAGCCCTCACTGACTTAATGAATAGGCTGGACGCTATGAGAAGTGACGGTACCTTGGACGTGTTACTCAACTCCGCATATGCATTAAAGACGTTTAAGGACATGCTCAACGACGAGGCACTCGCCAACATAGGTTCGTACGTCTCGAACCTACTAGAAATAATGAAGGAGATGGACTACGACACTATCCACCAAGTAAAGAGGGTCATAAGAAAACTGGACACAATAAACAGCGTGTTAGACAAGGTTGAGGAGCTCAATGCCACGGGTGCTCTCGACGCTGCCATGAACATGGCATACGCGGCAAAGACCTTGAGGGACATGCTAAATGACGAGGCCCTCGAGCACATATCCGGCTATCTGTCGCAGTTCCTGGAGACATATCCCAAGGCTATGAAGTTCTTGGATGTTGCCCTCAGCGAGGTACCCAGTAAATTAGTTAGGGCAATATCGTCTGATGAGGTAAAGAAGGGGTTAGAGTCTCCACCTAAGGTCTCGCTAGGTGGTCTAGTAAAAATGATGAGCGATCCCGAAGTTCAGAAAGGTCTAGGTGTTATATTCGTTTTAGTAAAGGCAATAGGTAAGGAGTTCAGCTAATTTTTTAAGTTTTTCGAAACTATAAAGGCTTACAAGGAAATGTATATATTCTCGTCTCTTAGAATTCTCACTAATGTCCATTTGCGAAATATTTCCCTTAATAGCCGAATACACGTCTCAGGGAAAGGAAGTCGTTATGGTCACGGAGTTGGGCAAAGTCCAGAGGAGGAGCATATTTGTGGACTCGAGGCTAGTCCTAGGTACTAAGGACCACGAAAGATACGTTGCCCTATTGGGAAAGGAGAGAAGGGTAGAGGTAGTTAACGGGGACGAGAAGGTCGTAGTGGAAAGAATCGATCCTAGACCTTCAATAATTCTGGTGGGCTCCGGCGTCATAGCTAAGGAGATATATAGGCTGGCTAAGTCGCTAGGCTTCATAGTCGCGGTAATAGCGGTGGACGCCAGAGAGGACGACTTTCCTGAGGCCAACTTGTTCTCGAACTCAGGGGAGGTATTGGGCCAAATTGCTAAGGACTCCTTCGTCGTAATCGCGAACGAGGGCGGAAAGCCCTACGACATACCCTTTGCCCATATTGCGTTAAAAGGAGAGGCCAAGTACGTGGGCTTCCTCTCCAGCCAAAAGAGGGCAGCCTACACCATTGCCCAGCTCATTAAGATGGGAGTCCCCCTCGAGGAACTAAAGCAAAGGTTTTACGCACCGTTAGGCCTAGACCTCAACGCTAAGACAGCTGAGGAAATAGCTTTGAGCGCCCTCGCTGAGGTGGTCAAGCTCTTCAGAGGGGGCTCTGGGAAGCACCTCAGGGAGGTCAAGGACCCTTATAAGCTAGTCGACGACGCCCTCCAGGGAAAGATAGAGGATAACTGCAACTTCGTACCAAAGAAGGTGGGGAAGGGTTGAACGCTAAAAAGTACTTGGTTATAGGCTTCGTCCTGATGTGCTTTAACTCCCTTTACCAGTACTCCTGGAATGCTCTAGAGCCCCTGCTTAAGTCTGGCTTTGATGTTAGCCTCGTCGAGATTTCCCTGGGCTTCTCGCTCTTCAGCTTGTTCTCCTCAGGCTTCCAGCCCCTGGGTGGGCACTTCGCCGACAAAGAGGGCCCCAGAAGGATAGGCGTAATCTCTAGCCTACTGTCAGCAATGGGTTTCCTGGGCACGTACTTGTCCTCCAACGTCTACGCCTTCTACGTATTTTGGTCCATTGGCAGTATAGGCGAAGGAATACTTTACGGGATAGCCGCAAACCTGGCCATGAAGTGGTTTAAGGACAGGATGGGGTTTGCTACCGGCATGGTCTCAATGGGTTTCGGCCTCGGTTCAGCCATTGCGAATCCCTTCATATCAATGGTAGGCAACTACAAGCTTGTGACCCTAGCCATAGGCCTAACTGAGCTGATGCTCTTGCCCATTCTCCTTCTTAAGGCGGAATACCCAACTATAACTGTTGGAAGACCTCCAGGGCAGGTAATTCTCACGGCCAAGTTTTGGCTCATTTACCTTTCCTTCGTGGGGGCAGTGGTGCCTCTAACGGTTATATCCTCGCAGTTGTCCGTGATAGGGAAGGCGTTGCCCCCAGAAGTCCTCGTAGCGCTAATCTCGATCTTTCCACTCCTGAGCGGGGGACTGAGGCCCTTCTTTGGCTACGTGGCTGACAGGGTCGGGATCGTTAGGTCTACAATACTCTTGAACTCCCTGCTCGCAGTCGGGGCGTTGTTGCTTTTCTTCAACCAGATTGCGGTCTCAACGATACTAGTGGGCTTTGCCGGAGGGTCTATGATTACCCTTTACTTCAACGTGTCTGGAGAGATCTTTGGTACCAGGTTCTCAACGGTTAACAGCGGTATACTCTACACGGGGAAGGCTTTGGGGGGAATACTGGGAAGCACAGTGTTTGCCTTCCTCTATTCAATTAACCTTAGCCTGGCCTACTTGTTCGACGTGGCAAGCGGAGTTGTAGGAGTCCTTGGTCTACTGGCTGTGGCGTTAATGAAGAGGGTGAAGGACTAAGAAGTAGAATCTGCCTCCCTTTTCACCCCTTAAGCTTGAGAATTTTTTCGGTAAACACCTTGCAGAACTCCACTGCGTCACCTGCTACGAAGTAGTCCGCGTTCTCAGCTATGGGCGCGTTCTCGTCCTTGTTTACCGCCACTACTACCTTTGAGTCCCTGATTCCAGCGATGTGTTGTGGTTGCCCTGATACCCCAAGGGCCAAGTACAGCCTAGGCCTTATCCTGAGCCCAGAAAGGCCGACCTGGACGTCCTCCGGCAACCAGCCTAGCTCGGCGCACACCGGCCTAGTGCCCGCAACGGCTCCACCAAGCACCGAGGCCAACTCCTGGGCGTAGCTGACGTTTTCCTTGGATCCTATACCCCTTCCTACTCCCACCACTATCTGTGCAGTAGCTGGGCTTAACCCTCCTGAAGACCTCTTGACCTCTAACACTCTCACCTTGCCCTCCTTTAGCTCTACCCTCACCACTTCAGCCTCAACTTCCTTGGGCTCCCCTGGAAAGCTCGATACAGTTATCACGAGCGGAGTGGAAGACTCAACTTCCGCGGTAGCTATCCCGCTGTACGCCAGCCTAGTCGCACTTACCTTATTTCCTTCCAACTTTATGGAGGTAACGTCTGGTACATACCCAACCTTCAGCCTCCCAGCCACCCTTGAGGCTATTGCCCTATCCCTCCTCACGTTGCCAGTTACCAGGAGGTCGAAGTTCGTCGAGGAGAGGAAGTCCACTAGGCCGTCCTCGTCGACCTTGTCCACTAGGTAGAGCTTCCTCGTGAAGTTGACCTTCTGGGTAAAGACACCGACCGTGTCCTCTGTCAAGGACTGGGCTAACGCAGATGCCATCTTGAAGAACTGGAGTGCCTCCGAAAACACTACTACCTTCATAGCAACCCCTCCGACCTCAGGAGCTCTATTAACTTGTCCACTGCCTTGCCCATATCCCCCTCTTTAATCACTACCCTTTTCCTCTTTACCACTAGGGGCTTCACGTCCTTTATCTTTACCTTTGTCTCCAAGCTAAAGTTGACTTCCTTCACCGGCTTCTTTGAGGACTCCATTATCTGCTTGACGCTGGGTATCCTTGGAGTGTTTATTTCTCCGCCCACCGAGATCACCGCAGGGAGCTCTCCCTCTACCTTCTCCGAGTAGGACACCATGCCCCTCTCTGCAACGAACTTCTTCCCCTCTAGTGAGAAAGACCTCACATTTGACACAAAGGGCATTCCCAGGAGCTCCGCCACGTAGCCGGGGACCCCAGTAGTACCGCTGTCGACTGTCTGCTCCCCGAAAATTATTAAGTCTGGGCTTAGACCTCTGACGTTCTCGGATATGGCCATGGAGGTGCCGTAGACGTCGAGGTCGTTAGACTTTACTACTATGACCTCGTCCAAGCCCATGGCTAGCGCCTCCCTTATGGCCTTCCTGTCTCCAGCTCCTACTGTAATGCCCATAGCCCTCCCACCGTTCCTCTCCTTTAGGCTCACCGCCTCTTCGATGGCGTTCTTGTCGTAGGTGTTGAGCTTTAATGGGACGTCTAAAAGTAACTTGTGCTCTGACACCCTAATGAGGGACTCATCAGGAACTACTTTGAAGCCTACAACTATATTCATAAATTAAGTATATTTTTGGTAAAAAATAAAGATTATCTGTGGACATCCCCTCTTGCCAGTTGGACTTGTCCTTTTTAAAAACGCTTATATGTTCGCTAACGAAACAGTAATTTATGAAGGCTGAGCAGGTAGTATTAGCAGTAGTAGTCCTAGGGGTAATGATGGGCGCCATTGACTCCACTATAGTCATCCTGGCGTTGCCCACCATGGTCCAAGATCTACACTCAGACCTCTTCACCATGATATGGGTCATCCTTATCTACTTACTCGAGATCGCCGTGCTTACCACCCAGTTGGGAAGGATAGGGGACTCCTTCGGTAGGGGGAAGATCTACAACGTGGGGTTTATAATCTTCACAGTAGGTTCGGTCCTCTGTGGGGCCTCCCCATCTGCATACTTTCTCATAGGCTCAAGGGGGATACAAGCCATTGGAGCGTCAATGATGCAGGCCAACAGTGGGGCCATCGTGTCGGACTACTTTCCTCCCAATAGGAGGGGGAGGGCCTTCGGCTTTACCTCCATAGGCTGGAACGTCGGCGCAATGTTGGGCATAGTGCTGGGAGGTATAATAACCACCTTCGTGGGCTGGAGGTACGTATTCTACATTAACGTACCTATAGGCATAGTTGCTGCGTTGATAGGTTTCAGGGTAGTAAAGGACGTGAACAAGGTTAGGAGTAAGGTTGACTATATAGGAATGACTATCTTCGCGCTTTCCTTGGCTTCCATAACTTACGGTGCGGCAGACATAGCAGGAGAGGGGCTTGCGCTCAAGAACGAGATTCTCCTAGCTGTAGGCATAGCTCTTCTAGCAGCGTTCGTCTTAGCTGAGACCAGAACTGAGTTCCCACTTATAGACCTCAAGGTCTTCAGGAACAGGGTACTCACGGCGTCTTTACTTGCCTCGTTCTTTCAGAGCAGTGGCTACTTAGCAACGGCGTTCCTGCTAATAATGTACCTCCAGGGGATTAGGGGGCTTTCCCCCTTCTACGCTTCCCTCCTGTTAGTCCCGGGCTATGTGGTAGCAGGATCCATAGGTCCCTTCGCGGGGAGGCTCTCCGACAAGATAGGGGCCAGGGTTCCCGCAACTTTTGGTATATTCCTCATGGCGGTGGTCTCGTCTTTCTACGCGCTAGAGTTGTCGACCAACACACCTTTGTATTACATCATAATAGCCTCAGTTATTGGAGGGATGGGCTCGTCCCTGTTTTACCCGGCTAACAACAGCGCTGTCATGGCAAACGCCCCAAAGAGCTTGTACGGTGCCTTCTCTGGAATGCTGAGAACTCTGGGAAATACCGGCATCTTGGTGAGCTATGTTTTGGCCATAACCGTTGCCTCACTTTCTGTCCCTAGGTACGTCGCATTTGAGGTTTTCCTTGGAACTTCCAACCTAATAGGGGGCGTTGATGTTAAGTTCCTCGAGGGACTCCACGCGGCTTTCCTGGTATCAATAGCCATACTTTCAGTCTCAGCCTTGTTATCGGTAGTGAGGGGTAAGGAGAATAGGGCAGAGATGGCTAAGTAGTTGGTATTAAGGGCAGCCAGCGAGGAGCCCCGGCCAATGGTAGCCCTGTCCGAGGGGTATTACGTGACTAAAGCCGCCATCACTTCGCCTATAGATAGGCTGGAAGAGATGGGACTTGTGGAGAGAAGGGGAAGCGAGGAAGACAGGAGGACAATACTCGTGGAGATAACGGAGCAGCGTAGAAATCTTCCAAGACCTTGCAAGGGAGGTGCTGAAGGGCGTGGACGAGATAGAGGAGCTGAACGGGAAGCTCAACCTTATCCTAGAAAGGCTCAACAGTTTGGGTTAAATGCGTTGCTCCCTTAGGTCTATTACCTTTTCCCCTTTTACCTCTGTGGCTATTGAAAATATTTATTTAATTCTCAACAGATTGTGAACTTCTGTGGGACATATTAGCTGTTGCCTCAAAAGTAATAAAGAGTATGAAATCGGTGGTGGGCAGTCGTGAACTACGGAGTGCTGAGCCTCTCCCTTCTTGTGACCCTGCTGTTAGCCTTCGTAATGGCTAAGCTAAAGGTAAGCCCGGTCATTGCCTACATGCTTGGGGGGTTTACGGCGGCGACCTTCCTCGGTTTCAGCTTTAGTTCCCCTGAATTTAGTCTGTTGAACTTCCTAGCGTTGAACTTGTTGGCGTTTGAGATAGGGGCTTCCTTCAACATATCCGCCACAAGGGAGTTGTTTCGTAGGGCGCTGGTAATAGCCCTAACGGAGATGATGTTCATCTTACTCCTCTCCTACTTCTTTGGGATCTACTTCCTCCACCTAGACCCCTTCCTCTCGCTCTTCCTGGTCTTAGCGTCGATAGACACCAGCACCGCAATCCTATATAAGCTGACTGAGAAGACCCTCAACTACGATACGAGAGACCTCTTGGTAGCAGTGGCGTCCATAGAGGACATTGAGGTGTTTTTCCTCTATTCCATTATCGTTGCCCTTAACGGGACTTTCAGCCCATTGAGAACCACGTTCACCGTAGTTGAAGTCATCTTGGCTGGGCTAACCGTTTACGTGTTTGCCAAGTACTTTATTTCTGGCCTCTCCAAGGCATTTAGGGGGATAGAGGAGGAAAGCATTTCAATACTCCTCCCGGTGGCCCTTGTCTTCGTTTTCGAGTACGTCTCAGAACTGACCAACATACCGGCTACCTTGACAATGATACTGGCGGGCCTGGCCTTCTCGACCGTCGACGGTAGCGACAGGGTGCTCAAGCTCACTTCCCCCATTAGGGAGTTTGCCCTAATATTTTTCTTCCTGTCAGTGGGGAGCTACTTCCAATTAACCTCCGCGTTTCCGCTTCTCTTTGGCATCTCCCTTGTAGTGTTAGTGGTCAAGTACTTCTCCTTCAGTACCGCGTCCTGGATAACCGGAGAGAACTTCGTCCACGCCTTCAGAAACGGGCTCTACATGTTGCCCATAAGCGAGTTCGGTATAATAGTGTCCCTCCAAGCCCTACAGCAGGGACTAGACGTTACGTCCATATACTACGTGTCGGTGACGGTGGTTCTGGTATCGTCGATATTTGCGTCAGTCATAGCTAATAGGGTTAGGGAAATAACTAAGCTCATAGACAGGGCGTTCTCAAGTTCAGTGTTATTGAAGGAAGTGAACAGTTTGATAATGACCGTAAACCACGCTGTGATTAAGGACGTGGAGCAGATATCTAAAAACAGGATATTTAGGGACTTCATGTGGGCAGTGCTTTACGTGTTTTTGCCCTACGTAGTTTTCCCCATCGTAGTGAAGGTAGAAGAGCTGGTAATTTCCCCACTCCCGCAGAGCCAACTACTGCTTCAAGTAGTTTACGCGTTTGAAACTGCACTAGCGATCCTGTTCTCTTACCAGTTCAGCAGGATAATGTCAAGGATTTTCAAAACCCTGCTGAACTTTGCAGAGCTCTCTGTAATGAGGCTTAGGGCTAGGAGCTCCGTAAAGAAGTTACTAACGTTCTTTACGTCAAGGCTAATAGTTCTCCCCTATTACCTAATCGCCTTGCTTTACATAGTCTTGACGGCCATACCCCTCTCGTATAAGCTTCCCACTATCGCAATACCCGTATTCGTGCTTGTATCCATAGTGGCCTCAGCGGTTGTACAACCGCTGACGTTTGGGTTCTACGACAAGAACAAGAAGCCAGAGATCGTGAGGGAGACCTTGAGGGCGGTCAAGAGGCTTAAAAAACGTGGAATTCCCTTACCCCGCAAGGGAAGCAAAAAAGGGAGGAAAGAAGTCATAGTCTCTCAACAGATCCCCTGACTATTCTTGCCCCCTTTATCGCCAGTTCCTCCTCGATAGTCAACGGAGGGAGTAGCCTAACTACGGACTCTCCTGCACCTATTGGAAGGGCTCCCGCGTGGAAGGACTCCATTAAGGCCTTTTCTAGCCCCTCCTTGAAGGGCCTTTTTCCTTTCCTCAGTTCTAGGCCTATCATGAGGCCCTTGCCCCTGACCTCGTGGACATAGGGAGACCTCGCATCCATCAGCTCCTCCATTACCTCTTTTCCTACGTCGTTTACTCTTCTAAGAAGCTTGGGCACCTCTTCGAGGACTACCTTGGACGCTGAAAGGGCTAAGGGGTTCCCGCCGAAAGTGTTTGCGTGGGAACCAGGGGGGAGGTCCATCACCTCCGACCTACCTACCACTGCTCCTAGGGGTAGGCCTCCGCCCAACGCCTTAGCCAAACACACGAGGTCAGGCTCCACGTTGTGGTGCTCAAAGGCAAACATCTTCCCGGTCCTTCCTATACCGGTCTGTACCTCGTCCACTATGAGCAGGATACCGTGTTTTCTGGTGAGGGCCCTCAACTTGGGTAGGAAGTCGTCTGGAGGGACCACACCCCTCCCTCTCCTTGTATCGGTTCCAGGATGAACGCGGCTACTTCGTTTGGGTCTACGACCTTCTCGAACATCCAGTCCTCTACGAACTCCATCAAGGAATCGACATCCTTAAAGAGCGGGTTCCTCTTGTCTGGGTAGGGTATTAGGAGGGTGGAAGGGAGGAGGGGAGAAAAGAAGCTCCTCTGCACCGACTTGCTTGAAGTAAACGAGAGCGAGCCCATTGTCCTCCCGTGAAAAGAGTTTACGAAACCCACCACGTACTGCCTCTTGGTGTGCCACCTGGCGATCTTTATTGCACCTTCAACGCTCTCCGTCCCGCTGTTTGCGAAGAACACCTTTGCGGGAAATGGCATGAGAGAGGAGAGCTTCTTTGCCACGTCCACTGCAAGCTCGTAGTAGAAGTCGGTCAGGCTGTAGTGGAAGAACTTCTCCATCTGCTCGGCTATGGCCTCTTTGACCTTTGGATAGTTGTGGCCCAGGGCGACTACCCCTATCCCTGCGTTGAGGTCTATGTACTCCCTCCCCTCTACGTCGTATACTAGGGAGCCTATAGCGTGGTCTATGACCAGTGGATACCATCGCCTAAAGGACTGCATGAGGTACTTGGAGTCCTCTTCTATCACTTTGTTGACTTTGTCCATAAAGTAAGGTTTGTTTCAGAACGTATTAAGCGTTAGTCCTTTCCTTCCTTCCTCTTGGTCTTCTTCTTTGCCTTTACCTTCTTTGCCTTCCTCTCCGGGAGCTTAAAGGAGACCAGTTCGTACCTATACCCTATGAGGAGTACAACCACTATGGGGACTAGGAGAATGGCTAGGGCTATTTCGGGGAAGTAGCCTATGTAAACTGGAGGAGGTGGAACGGTCACAGTGGTTGTGTTAGTTACCATCGCATATTTTTAACCCAAGTAGATATTAAGTTTTATGAGGAGAATAGGCGGAACAGCTCCCTCTCGTACACCGTTGCCTTTAGCTCTCCGTTTGACATTACCGCTATTACTATAGCCTCGGTTTCCCTGAACTTCCTAAGCACGTCTAGGACCCTCGCGTCATCGTCAACTATTACCACCTCGCTCAGCGGGACTTCACACGCCCTCAACCTCCCGTAATCCTCTGGGTTTACTTCAAGGAGAGTGGTGACGCTGAGGACGCCCACCGGTCTCCCGTTGCTTACTACCACTATCCCCCTGAGGCCCCTCTCGTTGATCTTCTCGATAGCCTCCCTTAAATAGGACTCACAGCTCACTGTGATAAGGGGTATCTGGTTCAATACGTCCTTAAGCCTGGTGTTTAACCTAGCCCTATCTCGGCTTGCGGTCTTAAAGCCTCCCCTCAGCTTAAACAGGATTGGCACTAGTAGCGCGGAGAACGATATAGCAAGGGTAGAGTAGGAGTACTCTTGGGAAGTTATGGCCCCCGCGTCGAGTGCAGTTATCAACAAGGAGACGTCAACGCCTCCCTTCACCGAAGTACCCAAGCCGTTGAGTACGGGGTCAACGTCGACTAACCTGCTCGATATGAAACCGGACAGGAACTTTGAGGATATCACGGCTGTCATAAGCGCAAGGCTCGAGAGGAGGAGCTGTGGCGTAAGCTTCACGAAGTAGAGCCCGATGCTTACGAAGAACAGGGGCTCGAAGAAACCGTACGTGAACCCCCTGAGCTTTTCCAGTAGATCTGGTCTGTCCTTGAAGTAGTCCCTTAGGAGGAAGCCCAGGAAGAGGGCAGAGATGGCGGAGTTGAACTTTAGGTAGTCCGCCAAGAAGCCCACAATGAGTATAATGGATATTACAGAGGCGAACTCTATCTCCCTGACCTTCACGTAGCTTTCCATCTTTTCCAGGAACTTAGCTATGAATGGGCCAACGGCGAAAATCGCTATTATGAGCCCCAGTATTTCCAGTGTGGTGGAAAGGAGGTTTCCCCTTGACTCGAGGAATATGGAGAAGATTACCACCGACACGATCTCGACCAGGGTAGCCTGGTAGAAGAGTACCGTGCCTACCCTTTCCTTTCCCATGCCGAGGTCCATTAGTAGTCTAGTGAGGGGCCCGGCACTGGTCATTATGAGGGGGACTAGGACTACAAGGGGGCTGGGCAACCCCATCCTTATAACCACTAGCAGGACGATCCCTAGGGGTATAACTACTTGGAGCACAGATGCTGGGATAACCTTCTTAGGTATGCCGTAGTCTACGCTTATCTCTTCTACTCCTGCGAGGAATAACAGGAGGATTATGCCGAGGGACGATATAAACGAGACAATCGGGTTAACTTGAATTACCCCTGTTACCCCTGGGCCCAGCAGTATCCCTAAAAAGATGGAGCCCACAAACGGTATTAGCCCTAGCCGGGAGAACCCCTCTTCAGCCACCTTAGCCAGGATCAGCATTATTCCAAGATAGAGTAAGGTAATTACTAGGACGTTCACAGCGGAAATAGTCAGTTCGGCTTATAAAATTAAACCAACTCCGTGCTCGTCTTGACGTTAAGCGGGTCTCAAGGGAACAAAACCGAATTATACCCCAACGGTAAAGTTAGCCTATGCGCAAAGTGGCAGTGTTGGGGACGGGCAAAATAGGTACAGCGATAATAAGGGCCCTACTTGAGAGCTACCCTTCAGTTAGGGTCATATCCACGGGGAGGAGAGACGAGACGTTAATGAAGGCTAGGAGTCTGGGCGTTGAGGCGACCAAGGACAACGACTACGCAGTAAGGGAGAGCGACCTAGTAATCCTAAGCGTGAAGCCTCAGCACTTCTCCACAGTGCTCTCCCAAGTGAAGTCTTGGGAGGGAAAGAAGGTGGTATCTGTGATGGCCGGGATAAGGACATCCACCCTCTCTTCACTGCTCAAGGGGACTAAGGTGTTCCGGGCAATGCCCAACATTAACGCAATAGTCAAGAGGTCCGTGACTGCCATAGCGGAGAACGGTGGGAGGGACGAGGAGATAGAGGAGGTATTTAGGGCGCTGGGTACTGTCTACTGGGTTCCAGAGGAGATGCTTGACGTCTGGACGGCACTTGTGGGGAGCGGACCTGCGTTTATCTCGGAGATAATAGATGGACTAGTCCTAGGGGCGGTGGAGTGCGGGATGCCCAGGGATTTAGCCTACAGCGCTGTCCTTGACATGATAGCTGGGACTGTGGAGAACTTAAGGCTCAACGGAGATCATCCAGTTATGTTGAGGGACCGAGTGACCACCCCGTCTGGCACTACGATCAGGGGCTTGATGACCATGGAGGAACAGGGGGTCAAATCAGCGCTAATTAAGACCGTCGAGTCTGCGTACCGCAGGGCTAAGGAGATAGGTAACGAAATAGACAGAAAAATAAGGGATTAAGAAGACAGCTTTTTGGTCACTTGCGCTAACCTCTTCCCCTGGAACCTCGCTATCTTCCTTTCGTTCTCGTCCAGCTCTTTCTTTATCCCCAAATGCGACGCCCCATAGGGCGAACCGCCAGTGGTAGTGGTGAAGAGCTCCTGGATGCCGTAACCCACGGGAACTATTACCATGCCGAAGTGATAGGCGTAGGTGCTCATTGTCAATATAGTGCTTTCGTGACCTCCATGTACAGTCGACGCCTCCGTAAAGAACGTTACAGGCTTTCCGTACAGCTCTCCCTTCATCCATAGCTCTGCAGTGGTGTCCAGGAAGGTCTTGAGCGCTCCCGCCATGTTCCCGTACCTAGTGGGGGAACCTATGGCGATACCGTCAGCCCATCTCATGTCGTCCAGGGAGACCTCCGGGATGTCGTCGCTGGGCTGTATGTGCATCCTCTTTACGTATTCTTCTGGAAGAGTCTCCCTGACTCTCCTCAGCCTAGTTTCAGCCCCTTCCTCTTCTGCCCCCTTAGCTATTTCCCTTGCTAACTCCACTATGGAGCCGTACCCGTAGAAGAATACGAGGATTTTTACCATGGGCTTTACACGGTATAGCGGGTTAAAAAAGTGACTCAACTTAACTAATTCAATCTACTATCTTAAAGTACTTGAGCACGTTCTTCCTGTGGATTAGTTTCTCTACTTTCTTGTTGACGGTCACTGCACCCTCCCCCTTTCCTGTTACCTTGCCTATTGCCATGGGCTCTCCTCCCATCTCCCTCAGCTCGTCCATGACCTGGTCAGCGATCTTCTTACTGCAGAACACGAGGATGGCCCCGTTGGTTCCGGCGGTGGAGTTGGGAATTATGAAGTTCTCGGTGGCGAACTCCGCTATGTCCTCGTCGAAAACTGGTATCTCCTCAAGGTACACGTCGACCTTGGCCTTCTCCGCGAACTCCTTGACCACGAATATCCCCGGACCAGTGACGTCCGTTGTCATCTTAATGTGGTCCTCCGGGGAGAATGCCTTGCCGAACTCGGGCAAGTGGTTGTAGATCACTTTTGCGGGGCCCAAGTTTGGAACTCTCATCAGGGATATCACGTCCCTCTTCACCTTCTCTACCCTGCTAAGCTTTATTCCCCTCTTCTCCATCTCCTCTAGGACCTCGGGGACTGCGAGTGCCCATAAGTAGAGGTTAATTGGGGTTAGCTCCCCTATCCTCCTTGAGGTTATTATGACGTCCCCCTCCTTGACTTGGTCGTAGTAGGTGGGTAGCTCGTGGTCCGACTTTGCAATAACAGTAGCGCCTATCATTAGGCCCCCCTTTCTCGGCTGTATTTCCTCTATGAGCTGGAGGCCGTACCTCCTGGCAAAGTCCTCAAAGTTCCTCTTAAGCTCCTCTTTTAGCTCGTCTGGCCCGTCATACACCGGGATTATCTTGATGTCCTTAAAGGCCCCCTTGGTGAACAAGTCGTTCAGCGAGTTGGAGACAGCCACGTCTACCTGCATCTGCGAGCCTGGGTCTTCCAGCGGGTCAACGATCTGGATGGTGTCGTTGTTTGCAAGGGTATAGGAGTTGAGCTTTTCCCCGTCCAACTTGAACATGTCCAGGACTGCCACTTCTGCGGTTGGGATCGTGGTCACTATGGAGTGTCCCTTGCCCACGGTGAGCTTCCTGCAGGTCTTCACAGAAGTGTAGACCTTGAACAAGAAGTCGGAGAACTTCTGGGGAGAGGACGCTGTGTCCTGGTTCACCTGAATCAAGCTCACAGCCCTGTCTGCGTCGTAGTTACCTCCGTCAATTAACCTCTTTACCTCTTCCCTTTCCCTGGAGACAAAGATATCGGCGTCCTCCCTCGGTAAGACGAGTATGTTGTTCTCTAGTAACTTTTCCTTTATCATTTCAAGGGCAGGGTAAACGGTGTCAACTAAGTCCACCTTGACGGCACAGCCTGTAGCCATGGAGAGGGGGTTCAGTCCTAGCCTCTTGTACCTTGCCAGGTTCTCGTTGAAGCGTTTGATTATTTCCTCCATAAGTTAAGTTTGTTTTTAGTATTTTTAAAAGTTTTGTTATATGCGAATATCAAGAGATGAACTAAATCGAGTATATTAACCAAAGTATAGATAGGTCAAGGAAACGCGTTTTTAACGGGGTTAAAGTCACCATAAGTAGAACGTCTTTGGTCTGTCACTGGTCAGTTTAAGGAGAGGAGGGAAAAGGGGACAAGGGAGCACGCGTTTAAGGTCTAAAAAGCCCGATATCTTAGTGCTCACATAAACTTGGGGAACATCTTCCTCGCCTTCATTATCTCCACGTCCTCTTGGAAAGCCAGGTTCTTAGCCAAAGAGGACGCGTAACTCCCCTCGCCGAACTTCCAGTCTACTAGTTCCATAGTCACCTTCCTAGTCTCCCTCTCGTCATATATCCCCAACAAGTGGAAGTACTCGTGGGAAATGACCACGTACAAGTAGTCGTGTACTCTGTCGGAAGGGATTTGGTTAAGGGGAATGGCGTTGACGTTGATGACGTTACTGCTCTGTCTCACAAATCCCAGGACTGATGGATTAAAGGGGATGATTCTAACTTGGGCTTCAGCTACTTTTCCGTACTTCTTGTAGACGTCCTCTTGTACCTCTCTGAGTACTATATTAGGTGAGGTGGTCGGAGGCATAGATATGTATATCACTTCCGCGGGATTTAAACTAGTGTTAACGGACTGCGAAGGAGTGAGCGCTACCTAATAAGGGGGTTGTATAGGCGGGCCGTGGTCTCGCGGTATTAAGGCTTTACCTCTTACCTGTAACACGTAAAGGTTCACTGGGAGGCTCGTGTAAAATTGACTTTATTTTCATAGTTAAAAAAAGAAGATATCCTATTGTATAAAAAGTTTAAATACTCAATCCCAGTTTTAGTAATATGCGCGTTATTCTAAGTTGTATGGACTATAGGCTAACCGAAGAGATAATGAAAAGGATGGATCAAAACACAATAGTCTTAAGGAACGCCGGGGCGAACGTGAACGAGTTTAAGGACATCCTCAAGTCCCTTAACCCCGACGAGGTAGTTTACCTCCCACACACAGACTGTGCAGCCATGAAGCTCGTTCTCTCTTCAGTGAAGCAGGGGGAAGAAGTGACTCCTAAGATCGAGTCCTCCTTGGTGTCCCAGTTTAGGGGAAGGCAGTTCAACGACCTCAAGGAGCTCGAAGAGTTGAACCACAAGCTGGGCTTAGAGGCAGTAAAACAAGTAGTCCCGAAGGCCAAGGTCATCTCCGAGCTCATAGACGTCAATAAGCTGAAGTGGCCGGAGAGGAAGCCAGTGGTCTACTTGCTTAAGTCAACATCCAAGTACACTAACGACATGATAGGTGGGTATGTGATACAGTCAATGAACAAAACGTCTGTTGAAGCCGACCTAGAGATAGCGAGCAAGCTGAACTTGAAAGTGGTTAAGGACGAGTTCTCCAATGCTTAAATCCTAGAAAATCTATAATTATATTTATGAAAGTCGAAGAAGTGATGAACAAAGTAGCGGTAGCGGTAGGCCTAGAGGATTCAGTGTCCGACGTAATTAAGGCGTTAGCCAAGAACAGGGACGGTAGGGTAGTTGTGTTAAACCAGAGGGAGGAGCCAGTCAGCGTCATAACCACCAGGAGCGTTGTAGCCGGTTTCGCGGAGTACGGCGAGAAGGTCTACGAGTTAAAGGCCAAGGACTTAATGAGCGAGGGCTTCATAGCGGTCTCCCCTGGCGAAGACGTAGGGAGGACGATAAGGGTAATGGTCTCCAACAGGATAGGCGGAGTACCCGTGGTGGAGAAGGGCGTTATCCTGGGAATGTTCACGGAAAGGCAAGCCCTCAGCTTAGCGTCTTGTAATGCTTTTGCTGGGGTCGTGGACTCCATAATGACGAGGAACCCCATTACGATAAGGGGCGATACAGACATGCTTGAGGCATCCAAAGTGATGTTCTCCAAGAACATAAGGAGGTTGCCGATAGTGAAGGGCGACAAGCTAATAGGAATAATCACGGCAGGTGACGTAGTTAAGCAGTTGGCACAGGGGAAGCCGAACGGGAAGGTGACGGAGGCGGGTACCCTCAACCCCATCACTGTCACCCCCTATCACAGGATATTTCAAGTCGCGAGGCTCATGCTCGAGAAAAACATAGGAACCCTTCCAGTTGTCAACGAGAGGCTGGAGGGGATAGTGACGGAGAGGGACGTCCTCCTGTCCCTAGTTACCGTTTTTTAACACTCCTCCTCCATGGGAGTTATGTTCATGTTTTTGGGGTAATCAATCACGCAGATGAACTCCAGTTTCCCTTCGCCCACGTTCACTATCGCGTGCTTTACCTTGGAGTTTATGAAGATGAAGTCCCCCTCCCCCAACTCGAGCTTCTCGTTACCAACGCATACCCTAGCCTTACCCTTTAGGATGTATAAGGTCTCTACGTAGTCGTGGTAGTGCATCTGTATGAGCCCCCTTTCCTTGATGGTGAATTTCCTCATTGCGTAAGGTGCCCCGTGGTCCCTAGTGACGAGCCACCTAATATAGGACTCCCTGGACTTGCCTATCTTGACTGGGTCCTGTCTAACCTCGTCTGACTTACCGTAGTAAAACTCCATGAGCGATATCTAGCCTAGACCTTAAAATTGCTTTCGCGCTCAGTCCCCGAGGAGGCTCGACGCTATCCTCTCTGCCTCAAAGACGTCGTCGCCGTACAACTCCGCGGGGGTCCTCAAGTCTCTCACGCCGGAGGCCAACAGCGCGGTGAGCCACACTATCCTATGCAACCTTTCCAGGTCCATGTACTTCCTGAAGACCGACTCTACCACCGTTGTAGGGATGCCCTTGTCCACAACATAGTCGACCACCCTTTCCCTGTGCTTCAATACCATCTTGTCAACCTTGCCGAAGAGCTCCAGTTTAGCGTACTTCTGGACCACCAACCTCCTGAGCTCTTTGGGCAGGTAGAACAAAAGGAACGACATTGAGGAGGCCACGGTTACAGGAGTGATGACCTTGAGGTTCTTCCTTATGCTCCCCCTGAGCTTGTTCTTGAACTTCTTGAGAGCCAAGGACGGCTGTCCCTCTAGCTCCAAGTAGTCAAAGTAGTCCAAAGTCCTCAGCCCCTCTGTTGGAGGGATTAAAAGGAGTTCCTCGTCAGAGAGGTAACAGCTCTCGTTTTCGTAAAACTTCTTAACACAAGTAATTAACTTCCAAGAGGAAATGTCCATGTGTAGTGATTTAAAAACCACATTATCTGTAAGTGAAGATTCCATGATGTACATATACTTTAAAGAAATATAAATCTTTGTAAGCATAAAGATGAGCAAAAATATTTAAGAAACATAATTCTCTAAACGTGAAAATATTTCAATAGATTACGCATCAGTTAGCAACAAAGCAGTGACTCAGCACAAGGGGACGTGAAAGGGGTAGAGACTTTGAGTCTTTCTAAACCTTTTATTCCTCGACTCTTTCTTAACTTGATGAGGGCACTATTTCCAGGGAGATTTCAGCCCTTCCACCTAGGACATCTTAACGTTGTGAGGTGGGCTTTTCAAAACTTTGACGAGGTCGTAATCTTGGTCGGCAGCTCTTCAGAGAGCCATACCCTTTACAATCCGTTCACAGCGGGAGAGAGGATAGAGATGATCTTCAACTCCGTCAAAGATGAGGTCTCCAAGGTGTTTATTGTCCCGTTGATGGAGTCCTTTGAGAACAAGAACTGGATACACGAAGTGGAGCTTATCGCCCCACGCTTCGACGTAGTCATCTCCGGGAACCCGCTAGTGGTAGCAGGGAGCAAGGAGTACAGGGTGATTCCCCCTCCCCAGTTCAACAGGGAGAAGTACAACTCCACGTTGATTAGGTCTCTGATGTTGAAGGGGGAGAACTGGAGGGAACTAGTCCCCCAACAAGTATACGAATACATTAAGGTCATTGGAGGGGAGGAGAGGATCAGGGAGATAGCTAGGACAGACAAGGTAGAAGACTGAACACGTGTTCGTAAGTTAGCTTTAAAAAAAATCCTAACAATATTGAATTTATGAGGTTTGTAAGGGAGTCGTCCGGGCTAATAAAGAACGCGTCACTCCTCGACGCCACCATGTTGAACGTGGCCAACATGGGGGCGGGGCTGGCGATCTTCGTCGGCATTTCCCCATACATTGTCCCTGGGGCCGTGCTCTGGGTCGCGTCCCTGCTCACCTTCCTTGTGACATTGCCTTTGTTGCTACTTTACACGTTCTTCATAAAGGAGATCCACAGGACTGGCGGGGACTACGTCTGGCTCTCCAGGAAGCTGTCGGGTAAGGTGGGTGCAGTGATGGGGATAGCTCTGGCCTTCAACATGCCCCCCTTCTTTGCCCTCTCCGCCTTCTTTTCCGTGACTGCGATCTCGACGACGCTAACCGTCATAGGTACCCTTAACCACCAGCAGTTTTTGGTGGACGCGTCCAACGTCTTCAACAACGAGTGGGTCGACTACGCCATTGCTGCTGTGGCGTTTGCGGTGGTGATAGCGATAAACGTGTTTAGGCCCAAGTGGGGGTTTAGCCTGGTCTCAGCGTTGGGCACATTGGCAGTGGTGGGCACGGTAGTAGCGACGCTAGTGCTCGCAGTTAACGTTCACGACTTCCACTCCAGGATAGCTCCGTTCCTTCAAGCTTTCTCCCTAACACCTAAGCCCTACACTGGGCCGTTATTTAGCTGGCCCGCCACGCTCTACATGTTGCCCTACTTCGCCTCCTTTGCGTACATATGGCTCTACGCAGGCCCAGCGGTCTCCGCGGAGATAAAGACCGAGAGGGGCATCAAGTACAACTTGCTGTTGGGAAGCCTACTTACCCTGTTCCTCATCACAGTGCCCTTCTGGCTGATGGACGTGGCTGGAGGATACGGCTTCAACTTCTCCCTTTACCAGACTGGTACTTATAACTTCTGGAGCGTTGCCATGGCTCTAGCAGGCAACGAGGCACTCCAGTGGTTCATTGGGATAAGCTTGATAGCGTGGGAGTTCTTTGTCATGGCTTTTGGTGTAGTGGTGTTCGCGAGGTATGTGTTTGCGTTCGCCTTCGACAGGCTCTTCCCAGAGGTGTTCGCGAGGCTCAACAGACAGAGCTCCCCCGTGTACGCCCACTTGTTGGACTTTGCCGTTACGCTCGTGTTCCTGCTCTTTCCCATCATCCTGCCGACAGGGTACGAGGCCCTTTACAGCTATACTCCATTGGCTGTGGCGTACTTGTTCCTTATTTCGCTTGCGGGGGTTAGGTTTGCTAGGGAGAAGAGGAGTCTGGCCATCTTGGCGACTTCGGTGCTCTCAGCTACATTCATGGCCTTCATGGGCTATGAGTCCTTCACGAACCCCTACTTCGGGGTGATAACCTCTAATGGACAGCCGTACATGCCGGGGATAGCTTACGTGGTGAGCTTGGTAGGCCTCGGCGTTGTGATATACGTGGCCTCAAAGGTCTATAACTTGAGGAGGGGCATTAACATAGACTTGAACTACAAAGAGATCCCGCCAGAGTAGGCTTTCCTTCTAGGAGAGCTTCTAGACTTTCCGCAAACTACTTGTATTTTAACTTTACGTTATGGGAAGCACCCTTTTCAGCTTAAAAACCCTATTATACCCGCCTCGTCTTTCGTCATTTTCTAACGCACTACGATATTTAGGGAGATTGTCCACTACTAGGGAATGTGTGTAATAAAGATACTAGACAGATGTTAAACATTGGAATGTTTTATTTGTACACTAAATAGATTGACATGTCACCCAAAAGTTGTTATTAACAGTGCGAACTAAGGTTATCTAGTTTATGTTCTGTATTATGATAGTAAAAAAAACTAGATTAAGTAGTAAGATAATAGAGGAAAAATGTCCATAAGGTTAAAAATATCAAGAAATCCTCTAATAAAGAAATCTATATTGTTAATAGCTATGCTAATACCTATGCTAGCAGTTGTAACGTCTTTCGCGATTGAAGGAGGACCAACTTTTAATTGGAGTAGCCTTACCGTGAGTATAGGTAGTTATGCCTAAGGTGAGGGCACCATTACCGTATACCCAGATATTTTCCCAGTTGCGTCAGTAAACTTTGCAGTTTTGACTAACTACACAGTTAACGGCGTGGAAATGCCTAGTTTTACCATCATAGGTACTGAGGGTGGCATACCTCCTGTTCCTGTTCAACTCGTAACGTGGCAGGGGCAGGTATACTGGGGTGCACAGTACCTATGCGTTGTCGCGTTAGTACCTTACCAAACTACTATAGGCTACGCTATCGAACAACCTATACCCATTAACACTGCACTAATAGGACAGTATGATTACGGTATAGCAGGGATGCTGACTCTTAATATAACTCCATGGTGGCTCTCCCCTGTTGATGGGCAGACTTACGCCTATAGTGCAATATGTATAACATCATAGAGGTTCTAAAAATGCAGAAGTTCGTAATTAGACAGCTCTTAACAAGGGGCACAGCAAGGGATCTAACCATTTTTTTAATAGTCTTTGTTCTGTTTTTGTTCGTCCTTAACACCTTCTTGACCTTTACCTTCCTTTCATCGTTAATTCAAACGGTTTCTTCAGGAAACCCTAATATATATGCCGTGGAAATAGCACCAGGTCTTTCACAATATGACGGCCAAGTCGTGGAAGAGCTAGAGCACCTCTTTGGGAAGAATGCCTTGGCTCCCTTCGGGAGCGTCTACGTGGCAACAAGGCATGGGGGAGCCACAGTGGAGGCCGTGGCAGTAAGCAACTTGAGCGTAGCTAGGCAGCTTCTCCCTATTTCAAAGGCCGTGGCACAAGGGAGCTATCCAGAGTACGGGGTTTACTTGGTCGAGGAAGTAATGCAGAAGCAAGGCCTTAGCCTTGGGGATGAGGTAAACGTGTATGTTGGCAACGCAACTGTCCCTATGAAAGTCGTGGGAGTTCTGTACAACTCCTTTTTCGCTGCAGAGGGTTTTGCGATAATCCCACTAAGTAACTTGACCGAGATGGCCATTAACCTTATGAATGTCGCACTCTACTACAACCAGACCGCGTTGCAAGAGTTTAGAGCCTTCCTGTCTTCCCATTATTACGAGGGCCTCCCATTAACTGGATGGTTCTTGGTTTATCACTTTAGCGCGTTACCTAGTAGGTTCTAGTATACTTAAAGCCTCTATGGTGGCCGAGGTCGTCTACGTGTTACTTTCGTTGCTCCTAGTGTTCAGGGTAAGGGGGAAGTTCTCCAACGTCTTGGCGTTGAGTTTGCTCAACGGAATCAGTACGAGGAAGGCGTTTAAAATGCTAATGTTGCCTTTCTTAGTAGTCGGCATAATACCCTTAGTGATGTACTTGGGGAGCTACTACCTTTTTGAATTCTATTGGTACCCACTATACACAGCCTATCCCCTGATCTTGGGCCTAGTTGGGGTAGTCTTCTCTTCCCTGCTGATAGATTACTACACCGTATCCTCAGCCTACAGTGACCAGCAGAAGTTCTTGAAGGTGAGGAGCATTGAGTGACGTTGTGGAAATGAATGCAGTAAAGTCATTTAAGAACTTCACGCTTGAGGTAGACCTAAACGTGAGCGAGGGCGAAAAGGTACTTATTCAGGGGCCCAACGGCTCTGGGAAGACTACCTTGCTTTACCTAATTTACGGTGTTCTCATTCCAGATAAGGGCTACGTTAATGTCTTTGGGAAGAATCCGAGTGTCGAGATGAGAAGGGACGAGATGTACATGCTGGAGGAGCACTTAGTGTTCCTAGAGAACCTCAAGTTAAGGGACAACTTGGAGTTCATTAAGTCCCTCAGGGGCTTCAAGGATGACCTCCTGATGGATCTGTTAAAGACGTTTAATCTACCTATGGACAAGAAGCCTTACCAGCTTAGCTCTGGACAGACGAGGCTGTTCAAGATAGCGTTAGCGTTCTCCTCTGGGGCAAGGCTACTCCTGCTCGACGAGCCCACGTCCAACTTGGACTCGAGGAACTCTGAGGTGGTCAAGGGTCTGATAGAGGCGTATCCTTGGGCTGTGGTGTTCGCGTCCCACGACCCCATGCTAAAGGAGGCGTGCAACAAGGTGTTGTACTTAAGGGTAGGGAAGGTGGAGAAAATCGAGAAGGTCAAGTAATTGACGGCGCGTTTTCCAGTTAACTTGAGGGAGACTTCAATTTTTCTTGACCTCTTTTACTTCACTACTGCCACAGCCCTAGCGGGGCCCCCGTCCCCTCCCTTAATCAACAGGGGGAAACAAAGGAAGTCGACGTACTTATTGAGGAGCTTGTCCAAGTTTGCCAAGTTTTCTACTATCACTCCCCTTGACAGGAGCTCCTTGTGCACTTCCATGGAGCCAACGCTCATGGAGTCCACCCCTATCACCCTGCTCTTCACCTTCTTCGCCTGCTCCAAGCTGAGCTCCCTCCCACCAGTGTAGATCAACAACACGTCAACGTCTACGTTTATGGAGTCGAGCTCCTCTAGCCTAACCACGTAAGCCCTACCGGAGAACAGTTCCACGGGAATCTGATCCAACGTCTTTCCATCCTTAAACACATGGGCCGGGACGTCAACGTGGGTGCCAGCGTGGGAGCTCAGCGTGAGTCTGCTCACGTAGTACCCCTGGTTCTCAAGCCTCTCCACCTTTACTTCTGGATCCCCTGGGTAGACACTCATCCCTCCCTCTATTGGGACAGTGAGGTCAACTATCGTGTTTTCCACCCCTTTACGATTCCTCCTTATCTAAGTTCTTTATTCCGTTTATTATTTCTTCCACGCACTCCTTCCTGTACTTCAGCAGGATCTTCCTCTCCTTCACCTTAACCACGGTAGACCTCCTCTCGAACCCCGCGTGGGAGACCATCCTGACTTTGTCGAACTCGCACTCTGTCTCCTCCTCTACCTCCCTTTTCCTCAGCCAGTCCGAGACCTTCATCTCGCCCAGCTTGAGCAGGTAATCTAGGGATACCTCTGTCTCTTTCTCGAGAAGGCTAGCGAGCTCCTTTATCCTCTCCAGTTCGGCGTTTATTACGACCCTCCTGCCCTCGCCCATCAGCTCCGACACCTCAAGGATTCTGTCTACGTCGAACTCCTCCCCCTCAGCTAGCTTCCTGTAGTTCTGGATGAAGTGGTACCCCATGTAGTAGTAGATGGAGTTCTCGTGCGCCTCTAGTCCTGCCTCCACTAGGTATAGCTTCTCGCTCTTGTTCACCTTTATGGACTCCTTAATCTTCCTCTCCAGCTCCTCCTCTTTGACGAAGTTCTCCAGCTTTGCCTCCCTTACCAAGTACAGGAGGGCCAGGGGTAAGCCGTACTGGATCGCCTTCCCTACCCCGTAGATGTCCGACTTGCCAGTCGCGTTTATCCCCTTCTCTCCTGCCTGCTTTACTAGCTTTATCTCTTGTGTGAAGAAGCCTGCTAGGTCCACTTTCCTCACAACCTCCCTTTTAGTGGCGTAGAGCTTCACCTCCTCGTTCTCTGCAAAGCACGGTGGGGACGCAACCTGCATCACCTCCACCTCCTTCTTCGTGGTGGACGCAAAGTCGTAAACTGCGAGCTCTGTGGCCCTAGAGGAGGCCAAGGACTCAATGCTGGACGCTAGGGAAACGTCGAGCACGACTAGGTCTGGCACCTCCTCTATGAGCGTCTTGTAGAGGTTGAGGTAGAGGAAAAGCTCGTAGTTGCTTATGCCCTCCCTGTGGTCGTGAATTACGCCGTTAGATACGAATACCCCAGAACTGGGTAGCACGAAAGACCTCGTGTCTCCAAAAAACTCCTTTGCCTTTTCCTTGAGCTGTGCCTCAAGCGACGCGTAGTCTGGAGGTGGATCCCTAAGCGTGAAGGAGAGCGTAGACGACTGGAACACTACCTTTGACACCTCGAACTTCTCGTCCTTCAGGAAGTCCTCCTCAGAGAGGAAGGAGGCACTCTCCTTGATGACGACGTCGAGGCTGTTTCCCCTCTCGTCCACTGGGTGGAACGGTATCTTGTTACCCGGAGGTAACTTGCTGACAACAGCTACGATTAGAGCTTTCACATTACTCATTAGGACGGGTCCATAAAAAACCTCACCCAACTTTTTTAGCTACTGCGTCAATTATCAACCGTGAAGAGGTCTGACCTAGAGGGAGTAATTAAAGGCAAGGGCAACTTCGTGGACGACCTTCCCTTCTCTGGATATCACGCAGCGTTCGTCAGGAGTACCTATCCTCACGCTAGGATAAGGGTAGACCCGTCAGACGCTGTGAAGCGGGGCGCGCTAGTCCTAACGGGGGAAGATGTAAGGATAATATCGAGCTCGGTTACCGAAAATGAGGGCTCTGCAACAGTGTTACCCCTCGCCCTCAAGAAGGTCAGGTTTCAAGGGGAGCCTATAGCGCTGGTCCTGGCAGACGACCCTTACAAGGCCGCGGACCTTGCTGAACTAGTGAACGTGGACTACGAACCTTTAGAGCCGGTCTCGAACGTAGAGGAGGCCCTCTCCGGGAAGTCCTTGGTTTTCGAGGAAAAGGGCTCAAACGTCGTGTACAACAGGTTGTACGAGTACGGCAGGATGCCGAGAGAGGACAGGAGTATAGAGCTTGAGCTCTACTGGAGCAGGTCAAGCGGTAACCCCATCGAGACCTACGGCGTGATAGTCTACCCTCAAGGCGACTCGCTAAAGGTGATATCCAACGTGCAAGCCCCCTATTTCCAAGGACAGCTCATCTCCAAGGTATTGGGGAAAGTGAACATGGTCCCTGTGAGGCACGGGGGAAGCTTTGGGGCCAAGTTCTCTGTAGCAGACTACATAATAGCGCTTGGATTGGCGTCGAAGAAGTTCAATGTGCCCATAAAGTGGGTAGAGACGAGGACGGAGCACTTAATGGCGTCAAAGAGCTCCGGGCCCGAGAGGAAGTTCAAGGTAACGGCATACTTTAAGTCAGACGGAACGGTCACCGGGCTTGACTTCAAGGTGTGGGAGGACGTAGGGGCGACGCTGTTCAACGGGCAAGCTTACAAGCCCGAAGGTATACTGGGGGGACCATACAAGGTGAGGAACATAAGGTACGAGGCCTCCTTAGTAGCTACAAATAAGAACCCAGCAGGAGCTTTCAGGGGAGCAGGGACACCTCCCCACACGTGGGCACTTGAGAGGGTAATGGACGCAATAGCGGACGAATTGAGGGCGGACAGATCTGAGGTCAGGGAGAAGAACTTAGTCGACTCCTTCCCCTACGAGGCGCCCTACGCAATGTACGACTCCGGCGACCCAAAGGGGCTGTTGAAGCTGGCTTTGTCGAGGCAGGACGTCTTAGAGCTGAGGAAGAGAGGGTACGGTGTAGGGATAGCTGTCTCCACCGATCCAAGTACCCCTGCGGGACAGGAGGGAGTGAAGATAGTGCTCAAGAAGGGCAAGTTGGTCGTGAAGGTAGGCTACGGACCTGAGGGGCAAGGTAACGAACACGTGGCCAGGCTACTTGTCTCAAAGTTCCTAGGCGTACCAGTGGAAAAAGTGGACGTGGAGCTTGCCGAGAGCAATGAGGGCGTGTCCTCCTTTGGTCCTGGAGGGAGCAGGATGAGCGTGTTCCTCTCTGGCGCAATTAAGGGGGCGACAGAGGAACTGGTAAGCAAGCTCAAGAGGGAGCTGGGAGCGGAGAAGTTTGAGGATGGTTACTTCATTACCAAGAAAGGGGAGAGGGTAAACATACTCGAGCTAGAGGGTGAGGCTACTTACGTTGTGTCGCTCCAAGGTAAAAAAGGTAGGTTCTTGGCATATCCCTTTGCTGTCGACATAGCAGTTGTGAAGGTAGACGAGACTGGTCTAATAAGGCCAGTGAAGCTAATCGTGTACATAGACCCCGGCACTCCCCTTGACGAAGAGGTGGTAAAGGAGCAGGTCATAGGAGGGTCATACATAGGAGTTTCCTTGGCGCTGTACGAGAGGTACGTATATGAGGGAGGCCAACTACTCACTACAAGCTTGTCTGACTACAACATGATCACTGCAGTTGAGGTACCGGAGTTTGAGGTGAACATAGTGCCTACTCCCTCGCCCTATACTCCCCTGGGCTCAAAGGGCATAGGGGAGATACCAGTGGGAGTGGCAGCGGCTGCGGTGACAAGCGCTGTCGAGGACCTCCTAAAGAGGAGGGTCAGCAGGATTCCCGTGGACGTGTCCATCTAGTCATCGACAACTAGTGTCTCACCTATATGTCCTCTTGCCGGCTAAGCGATGCCTTGAAATGAGATGCGCTTTTTCCAAATATTTAAACATAGAACGTTGGACCGATGCTTTCTAAACTCAAGTAAGTACAACTGGATTTATTTAAATTTCTTAAAAAAGATCTATAATTATGGAAGTCAGCTACGATTTTGAGGTAGAGCAGGGTCCTGATATCGTCAAAGGGTACTTGTTGGAGCCGGAAAACTTGATGAAGTACGTACCCGCGTTCAAGGGTATCGAGCGTACCGGAGAAGATGAGTGGGAGCTCAAGGTATCTTGGCTCATTACGCTAAAGCTAAAGGTAATTAGGCAGATGACTAGAGACGAGATAACTTACCTTATCAAGAAGACTGGGGGGATGATAAAGGTAGAGTCTTACCTCAGGTTCGTAATACTACCTACAAAGGGAAGGACTGTCGTAAAACTAATTTTCTTTTACAAGGGGCCATTTGAGGGGATAGCCAAGAGGCAGACGGAGTCCTTTTACAAAAGGGGAATAGAGATCTTCAAGAGGGACATGGAGTCAGCGAGGACTCCCGAGAAAACCACAGAAAGCAAGGTGGTAGTAAGTGGGAACAACCAGTTTCCGTCGATCCTGCAGATGAAGACCGTAGAGGTGAAGATGATATCGGCAAAGGACGTCGAGGACGTTATTGGGGAGGCCATAGCAAAAAGCCTCGATGCACACGTCCTCCTCATCCTCTCAGACGGAGAGAATGTAGTGGAACTTAAGTTCTACGGGGGCGACGTAGTGGAATCCAAGGGAGACCTAAAGTCCCTCAAGGAGCCCATAAAGGTCGTTGTGAAGACTAAGTAGTCTCCTTCTCCCTTCGATTAGATTAATTTCCTTGTAATGCTAGTAGAGGTCATGAACCTGTTTGCTTTCCTACTCGTGCTATCCATTGTACCACAAGCCATTCACGTGGGTCTAGGCCCCGTCAGTATAACGTCTTACAACGACGAACTCTTTGTAGTAAACTACAATTCTAGCACAGTGACAGTGGTACAGAACGACCAACCGGTAACAAATATAAGCGTTGGTAAAGGGCCAACGATAGCCATAGCCTCCAGCAATTACGTCTACGTGGCCGACTTTCTCTCGTCACAAGTGTCGGTCATAGACCCAAGCACCTTTAAGGTGGTCTCCAACGTTACCGTACCCACTCCCTATGCCCTTGTCTACGTGCCACAGTACGGCGAAGTGTTCGCGACAGAGACCTTCAGCGACCAAGTTGCCGTGATAAAGGGAACTACACTCGTAAAGAACATAAGCGTAGGCGGGCAACCGACTTACTTGGCGTACGACCCAAGCGACTCGTTGGTGTATGTCTTGGTCCAGTTCCCAAGCCCGCAAGTCCTGGCGATCTCCCCGGCCAACTATTCCGTCGTTTATTCCGTTCCCCTTGACTACTTCCCTACGACCATGGCGTATGGGGGTAGAGAGGTCTACGTGACCAGCGTGGCCTCGGGCTACCTTATGACCATACAAGGGGACCACGTGTCTTACCAAAAGGTCGCTGAAGGCATCTTTGGAGTAGCATACTACAACGGTTACCTCTACTTGACCGACGTGGAGAACAACTCCGTGTTAGTGTACAGGGGAGGGTCCTTCGTGTCCTCAGTACCTATGGGCAACAAACCGTCTTTTATTTACCCGTTTAACGGTAAGATCTACGTCACCATTGCTGGAGAGGACTACGTCTACTTCTTCGACGCCTATTCTCCCCCAGTAAACCTAGAGTTGCCAGCGTTTATTGTCTGGGTAATACTAGTTGTCGTTGCGGTGGCGTACGTCTCTGTGAGGAGACGTTTATGACTAATTTTTTAGGTTGGTTATTTAAATAACCCCATTTGTCAAATATTACCAATGTCCTCCATTTTCGACAGTTTGAACTCTTGGAACGTAAAGCCGTTTAGGCGTATGGGGGTAACTATTGACGAGGAAATATACTTCGCAAGGTCGTTGCTGAAGGACGTGGAGTCCTCTAGGCTCGTCTTAGAGATAGGAGGAGGCAACTGTCTAGTGTCCGAGATCATCAGGAGGAGCGGTAAGGCAAGGGAAGTCGTGAGCGTAGACACTTGGAACGAGGAGATAACCATTAACGACGTGAAGTCCTACATTAAAGGAGTGGAGCTAGTTAGGAACCTCTTCCCTTTGCCGTTTAGGGACGAGTCGTTGGACATGGTCTACTCAGTCCTCTACTTCTACAACGTTAAGAGGGAGAACAGGAGGGAGCTCGCTAGGGAAGTGTACAGGGTATTGAAGAAGGGAGGTAAGTTTATCTTAGTCGAGCCCGAAATAGTTAGGAACATGAGGAAGGACTTCATCTCGGCAGGGTTTAAGGAGGAGTCCTATCGCTCTGAGCAGGCGGTCTTCTTCTCTAAGATGGTAAAGGGATAAGGATGCCGAAAAAGCCCAAAGGTCAGCGGGAGCGCTCTTTCTTTGCAACGTAACTTCGTAGAGAACCTACCTCAACGACTAAAAACGCGGGCAGCCTTTATGCTTCACTTTACTGCCCTCCTTCCTCCCAGCTGACTGAGCAGTACTCCAGCTAACGCTAGCCCTGAGCCTAGAACCTCCATGGGGGTGGGAACGTTGTCAAGTATCGCAAACGAGAACAAGTAGGCTGCCACGGGGACCATAATGACAAGCGTTGACGAGTTCAAGGGACCAAGGCTCTTCACAGCCGTGAACCAGAAGATGAACCCTAGCGCTTGAGCGAGTAACGCAACTAGAAGGGCGTAGGGCAACCCACTCAAGGAGAACGAATAGGACGCAGGGAGGAATGGGACGACAAAAACCGTGGAGAAAAGCGAGCTGAACGCGTTGAGCTTGATCACGTCGATCCTCATTAGGTTCCTCCGAAAGTATATGGTACCTATCGCCCAAATAATAGCCCCCACTACTGCTACCAGAGAGCCTATGCTAAAGCTCGTGCTGTCCACTGAGATGAAGATCCCCGCAAAAGCTATGACCGTCCCCACGATTTGCAGCAAGCTCAACCTCTCGTGCATCAGCCTCAAGAGCACTATGACGAAAATTGGTTGAGTGTATATCAGCACAGAGGCTAGTGCTGGGTTGGTGGAGAAGTTTATGGCTATGTTGAGAAGGATCACGAAGAGGCCCATGTTCAATATCGCGTTAATCGCCTCCTTAACCCCTACTACCATGCCCCTGGCGTAAGCTAGCAACACCACTCCTCCGACTAAGAACCTTATGAAAGTAAGGACAAAAGGCGACATAAAGTAGAGGGCTAACTTCGAGAGGGGAAACGAAAGCCCCCAGACGACGACCACTCCTAGGATAGATAGGTATCCTTTTAGGGAGCTCACAGTTTACTTAGGGAAGTAAATATATTTAAATCTATTCTAGACCGAAAGGAATAATAAATGTCATTTGAAAGCAAATGATTCCCTTGCCATAACTGTACATTCGATAGCGTTATACACTAAAAAGATTTCACCTAAAAGCTTTAACTAAATGGCGTAAGAATGAAAAAATTTAAAAAGAAACATTTAAGAGTACAGTCTACGATTTAATATTATGCAAAAAGCCCTACTGAAGGAAAAGGAGAAGAAAGAGGAAAGGGTAGAAGAAGAGAGGACGGTGGACCTAACCTCAATAAGGCCTAGGGGTCTAGATTGAATGGAGTATAAAGAGGGCGACTTTCTAAGCGTCCAGCACTACGTGAGGTACTTAATAGCCGAGAAACTTAAGACCAACGTTAGGAAGATAGACGAATACGTATACTACGAGGTAGGGGAACTCGACGAGTTCTTCCCAGTGAACTTCGTGTTAGGAAAGGACTCATCGACCGGGAAACTGTTCGTGATGCCTGTGAGGAGAAGGTGTCACATCCCCGATGGTTTCCCAGAGGAGGCTAAGGCCAGGCTGAGGAGGTGTATGGGCTTTGACTACCACGCCTACGAGGACTTCAAGTTCACCAGAGGAATAGGCATAAGACTACAGGGAGACCTAGTAATGGAAGTAAGGGAGGTATTTGAAGACGAAAGGGAAGTCCTTTCTTTCCTGTCCCCTTCAAATTTTCCAGACCTCTTTAACTCTTACGTGAGGGAGAGGCTAAAGGACAACAAGGAAGTCGCAGAGGTGGAGAGGCTTGGCTCCCTCTACGTGGAGCTCATGGACTACGTTTTAAGGTCGACCTTGCCAAAGGAGAAGGAGAGGGCAGTAATGAGGTTGTTAAGAAAGGTTGAGAAGGAGCTCACTTCCCGCTTCGACTTCGAGGTAGTGAACGTCTACGAGAGGAAAAGGAGCGTTTTCCACAGGAGTGAGAAGTGCATAAGGTTCATAGACGTCCAGGGGGCGCTTGAGAACTTTAGGCGGAGGAAGGTGACAAGGGAGGACTTCGTGGACTATGTTAAGTCGAGGACGCAGGGTCTTGCGATCAAGCTAGGACACTACACGACCCCACACTTAATAAGGCTGAAGGGAGTACTAGTTAACGCTGAGGTGAACTTAGCTGGAGTCATCATGTTTGGCCCTCAAGCAGTTTACTTGAGCCACCCCGAGCATGGAGAAGAGGCGTATTACGTGCCAAAGCCCAGTTACGTCCTCTTTAGGCTAATGGGCATGGAGCCGGAGCTAGAGGCGTTTCTCTGGTGAGGTGCTTCTGATTTTTCGAATTAGTTTATTTTCCCGTTTTTCCCATTGGTCGTATGTCTAGCTCTAGCGAGATAGGAGCTTTACAGAGGTTAAGACAAGGCGTACTTTACTTCATAATAGTTCCACTTTTGTTATTTCTTGCGCTCGTTTTGGACTCCACAGTAGTAGTGCCTATTTTGGCAGGATTAATCTCCTTAGCTTTGATATTCCTAGGTTACGTTAACATCAGGGAAGGCTTCAAGGAGTTACTGAGTTACGGAAAGGACACGAGCCTAGGTGTAAGCGCCACTTCTATACTGCTAGCGGGAGTGATCGTGACTCTGATAGGGGCTATTTTGACCGTAATAGCTATCGGGCTTGTCGTGTTGATACTGGGGGTAATAATGTACTTTATAGGCATGATATTGTTGGGTATAGCCTTCTACAACTTGGGAAAGAGCTACAATAACTCAACGCTCAGCGCTGCCGGTATACTGATGGCGATACCGATAGGGATAGTTCAGTTTATAGGGGAGATACTTGCGTACGTCGAGTTAGGCCACTTGGTAAATACGCTCCAAGTGTACCCTCAACAGCCCGGCCAGTTCCAGCCATTCCCTCCTCAGCCTCCCCAAGGCCAACCTACTCAAGGCTTCTACCAAGTTGGGACTGGGGTCATAAGGAGTAATGGGGCTGTCACCGTCACGGTGTACAGTCCATATTCTGTCAGCGTGTCTTACGCAGAGCTCGTCAACTTTGGCTTAACTACCACTTCTATAACTCCCACTTTCCTTTCCCAAGGCAATAACGTGATAACAATAAACTTTGGCGGCGTGACAAACCTGTCGCCCGGCACGACGTACACGGTGAGGATACATCTAATTAACGGTCAAGCCATTGACGCGATCGTCATGTGCCAGTAGGATAGATTTTATAAAAGTTCGTATATGAAACATTTAACGCCTTTTGAAAGAAACCTTTATTTTTAGATATATCTATGATACCTTATAATGTATGACGCGATTCTCTCGGCAGATAGAGGATCGTTCACCGACTACAACGGCTCTAGCGTACTAGGCTACGTGGCGTGTATGCCCTATAGACTAGTGCCAAGGGTGTTCATGGACAAGTTCTTCACCCCTCCCGTGAAGACCGACAAGGAGGGGAAGGCTATCTACGCTCCGTACGCCTTGAGGAAGATCGAGGCAGTGTTGGTAAATTCGGGGTTCAAGGTCGCCGTGATCCCGCCAGAGAGGCTCCACGCCTTCGCCGGGAAGACGAGGGTAGTTGGCTTCACTGTTCACGATCCCTTTGGCCTCAACCCTGTGAGTGCAAAGCTCTCTTTCCTATTCGGAGGAGGACCAACCTGGACAGCTAAGTTCTTTCAGGAGTTCGGTGAAGAGGTAAAGGGGCTAAAGCAAAGGTATGGCTTTAAGGTGATAGCAGGAGGGCCAGGGGCGTGGGAGCTAAGCCTTGCAAAGCCGGAGTGGATTGACGTCCTCTTCTTGAACGAGGCTGAGTTGGAGCTCCCGAAGGTGGTAAAAGCCTTGTTAGACAACCAAGAAGTGCCGAGGATAGTTCACGGGAAGAGCCCGAAAGCAGATCAAATCCCATCAATAGTTAACCCGGCCAGACTGGGGGAAGTGCAGATAACTAGGGGGTGCCCAAGGGGTTGTAAGTTCTGTTCCATAACCCCGGAGACGTTTAGGTCAATTCCACTGGACGTGATCAAGAAGGAGGTAGAGGTTAATCTAAAGGGCGGGATAAGGAGGGTCGAGTTCATCACCGACGACATCATGCTCTACGGTTCCCAGAAGCTTAGGACCAATCACGACGCCATAGTCAAGCTCTTTACCGAGGTAATGGGGATGGGGGTGGACGGTATATGGTTCCCCCATATCTCGGCCCCAGCAGTGAGGGAAAGCCCCAAGACCGTGAGGGCAATGTCTGAGATAGCGAGGTATGACGTGGACAGGGCTGCGGCCCCTGTAGTTGGACTTGAGACGGGGAGCGTGAAGATCATGGAGAAGTACATGTCTGCAAAGGCGTTCCCTTGGACTCCGAGGGAGTGGAGGGACGTTATCATAGACGCCACTGGCATCATGAACGATAACTACATCTACCCCTGCTACACAATGACAATAGGCTACCCTGAGGAGACTGAAGAGGACTTGAAGCAAAGCATAGACCTCGTCCAGTCCATAATAGACCACAAGTTCACTGCGTGGGTGTTCCCGTTGCCCGTGATACCAATATCTACTACCTACATAGCGAAGAACCCATATCCCAAGCCTGAGACCCTCCCGGAGGACTACTGGGACCTGCTCTACATCTCGTGGAAGTACAACCTCAAGGTTACTAGGGAGCTCGTGCCCATTCTCACTGGTGGGATAAGGAACAAGTTCGTCAAGAGGCTTGTGGTTACTATGATAAACAAGACCTTCTCTAATATCGAGGAGATCTTCAAGGCGCTGAAGGAGACCAAGGGCGAGTACTCTAAGACTTTCTCTAACGTTAACTTGAACAGCATAATAGGGGTGATTAAAGCAATTTATTGGCTAGTTAGGCTAAGCGCGAAGCCCGCATAATTTTTCCCCGTTTTTCTCTATCTAGACACGCAAGTAGTATTAGTAGAAAGGTAAAAAAGGGTTTCACCCCAAGCTACTTCACCATGCTTACAGAGGATCAAGTGATTTCAGCGATAAAGGAGCTGTACAACGGAAGGCCCGTGCCTTATTCCAAGATTAAGAAGAAGCTCAAGGTGGACGGGGAAGAGGTAACGTGGATATTGGAAAAGCTGGAAAGGGAGGGTAAGTTGAGGAAAGTGGAAGTGGGTGGGGGGAAGTCTTTCGAGCCCGTGGAGGGGGTCGACAAGATAGACCTGGTGTTGACAGAGGTAAAGCAACTCCGGGAAGAGGTGAGAAAGCTCCAAGAGCTCTACTCTGACAGGAAGAGGGTTAGCGAGAGCGCCTTTGACGAGATCTACGAGAAGGTCAAGGACAACTTGGGCTACGCCCACCTTTCCGCCATAAGGGTCGAGATGGGGCTCTCAAAGGAGGAGTTCTACTCAAAGATGGGTAAACACGTAGAGGAGCACTACGACCTCATTGCGGGAGGCGATGAGGGCTTCGTCAGGAAGGGCTCGGTGTACGGCATAGTTAGGAGGAGGAGGTCAAGATGATCTGCAAAATACCTAAGGTAACCGTGACCACTTGGAACAGCAACGACGTCATACTCGTCGGCCCTACGTATAGGCAGTTCCTGCAGAAGACGCTTGAGGCAGTGAGGAACAAGGACATCGCGTCCACTATAGGCCAGCCCGGGATGGGGAAGACCACCATCTTGAGGAAGGCCTATAGCTCCTTGAGTTCTCTTGCCTTCTTCCTAGACTTGTCCAGTAAGGGCGAAATAGAGGAGGAGTTTTGGAGCAAGGTGGATAAAGCACAGCTTAGGGCACTGGTGGTCGAGAAGCTGAGGGCCAAGAAGGGGAAGCTCGGCTACTCCTTCTTCAAGAGGCTAATGGGAGTGAAGTTCGAGGACTGGCTCGAGAAGGCCTGCGACAAGTACTCAGACAGGGACTTGAGGATCTACTGTATGTCTTACTCAAGGGACTTCGACGGCATGATAAAGCTCCTCTTAGACTTGAGAGGGATCACAGAACTTTCGCTCTTCATAGACGAGGTAAGGGAGTCCCACCTAGCAAAGATACACAGGCTGATCAACGCAGGGCTCGAAATCCCAGTGATCATGGCAATCCCGACAGACGCCTACAGCAGGGTAACCGACTTGGCAATAAGGAGGAGGTTGGACGAGAGCAGGATATCCCTGGACAACAGCCTTACGGAGCAGGACATCAAGGAGATTGTGGACGCCTACTGCCCCCAGCTCTCAGAAGAGCTCTTCCCTATAGTCCTCTCATTGTGGAAGGGTAGGGAGCTGAACACCGTGAGCTCCATGCTCCAGTTTGTGAAGTCCCAAGTTGACAAGCTGTCTGAGGAGTGCAAGGAGGACGTCTCCTGCTATAAGAAGAAGCTGTTGGAGTCCCACTCACTGAAGAACCCAGAGAGCGACTCCAAGGACCTCGAGAGGATGATCAGGGAGACGCTCAGCTCAATGGCCAGCGAGCTCGGCATAAGCTACGTCCACCCTAGGGGTAAGAGGGTGGAGGTCAAGGGCAAGTACGTTACCGTGGGCATCTTCTTCTTAAAGGACAGCCTCGCCTACTTGGGGATGGTTAAGCTCATGAACGACGACAAGGAAGAGGACGAGGAGGTGAAGCTGTTGTCGTCGGTGGAGAAGGTAGAGCACGAGAAGAAGGAGTACGTGGTCGCAAAGAAGTTCGTGATAACCAACTCCCAGAGCCTAAACGCGTTCGGTAACGTGAAGGTGGAGGTCACGACAATGGAGGCGGTGAGGATCTTGCAAGGGGACAGCTTGATCCTAGAGGAGAAGCTAAAGGAACTCTTCTCGGGCTTTGCCGAAAAGAAGGACGAAGTACAAGTGACCAGCTAAGGTATAGGTAACATTTATGTTAACTCCTTAATTATCAAGGAAGTAGCGTTCTGTCACGCTATTTAAATTTTCTCCTTCTTTAACGGGGGTTATCGTGTTTATATAACAGTTTACGTTCTCTTGGAATACCTTGAAAATTATAATAATAATTTAAGTATTGAAGTTAGCAAAAGAATATTTTTTATTAATAATTTTTATATAAACGAAATAATATGGTATACTTAGACCTAAAATGGCGTCCAAGCTAGACCGCCTAATGCAACTAAAGGGAGCTATAGCGGCAGGAGAGTTCACAGCAGACGGGAAGCTAGTGGAGTACAAGGGACAACTGAGCAAGGAATTGGCAGAGATGGTTGCCATGATGTGCGCCGCCAACAGCCTAATGGGGAAGATGCAAGCAGAGGGCTTCACTAAGTTCAGCGGAATGAAGTGGACCCCGTTCCACGGCTGGGCAGTGGCTGCAGGAGACTACGCCGTGTGCGTCATGGGCAACTACGGGGTTTTCGTGGAACTGGAGAAGGCAGACTTCAACGAGATTTTCAAGACGTTAATGGTAGTGGCGAGAAGCTAAGAGAAGCTAAAAACCTTTTTTACCTTTCCACTACCTTTCTGACGTTTTTGTCGAAGGGCGAGTAGATTATCCCCTTTTCCGTTATTATGGCGGTAACGTACTTCGGAGGGGTAACGTCAAACACCGGGTTGTAAACTTTCACCCCCTCTGGCGCTATTGGCACTCCCCTCACAGTCCTGACCTCGTTTGGATCCCTTTCCTCTATTACCACATCCTCTACCCTGCTCTTTAAGTCGAACGTGCTGGTGGGAGCAAGGGCATAGAAGGGTATTCCCAGTTCGTGGGCTATGACCGCCTCTTTGAATGTACCTATCTTGTTGAATACGTGGCCGTCGGCCAGTATCCTGTCCGCCCCCACCATCACGCTGTTCACCATCCCCTTGTACATGACTAGGCCCACCGCGGTGTCCGCGATCAGCGTTACCGGGATACCCTCGGCCATCAGTTCGTACACAGTGAGTCTGCTACCCTGGAGCCACGGCCTGGTCTCAGGGGCTATTACCGAGACCTTCATACCTAGGGCGTGAGCTACCTTCACGGGGGCTAGCGCGGTGCCCAAACCCGTGCCAGTAGCTAGACCTCCTGCGTTGCACTGGGTCAATATGGTATCCCCCTCGTTTACCTTCTCCAGACCGTAGAGTCCCATCTGCAACTCTGCCTCGTACTCCTCGTCGTATATTTTCTTAGCCTCGGCCTTCATGAGGTCCATGAGTTCCCTTACGTTCTTGACCAACCCGTTCTCAACGGCATTCCTAGCTACGTTTAACATGCGGGAAGTGGCCCAGCTCAAGTTGACCGCAGTGGGTCTCGCCCTGTCTAAGGTCGCCTTGGCCCTCGACAGGGAAGAAAGTGCCTCCTCTAGGGTAGAGGAGTTGAGTAATGCCGTAACCATACCGTAAGCCCCAGTGATGCCTATCGCCGGCGCCCCCCTAACCTTCATCTGCCTTATTGCGTCAGCCACTTCCTCTGGCGTTCTGGTCTCTACGAACGCCTTCTCAAAGGGCAAGGCTGACTGATCCAGGAGGACAAGAACGTTCCTCTGGTCGTCCCAGTTCAAAGGTACAAGCTTTGGTCTGTACATTTCCTTTAATTCCTTGAGTGATATCTTCATGTGGAAAGATTAACGAGAGTAGGTAAAAATCTTTCCGAGCACAAAAGCACGGTAAATGAGGTGCTTGGATAATATAACCTTCTCTCCAGAACTGAACGAGATAAAAGCGGGGGATTAATTGAAAAACGGGTTCCCTTGAAACATTTTTACTACTTAACTTCTTGTCTCCTTTCCTCTTCAACTATGTTGACAGTCTTCCCTATCTTGTTCCTTATTTCCGGCTTCTTCTTCCATGTCCACAGCGAGTAGGCTATCGTGAAGGCTAAGTACACCGTGGAGGCAATGACTGCCTGCGTGTACGGGAAGACTGGAGGCCACACGCTGGTGTACAGCACGAAGGCGAATATGCCGGTGGCTACGGTTGGGAAGGCGTAGTGCTGAATTAGGTGGATGGCGCCTTGTTCAGTCCAAAGTGCCCTCTCCTTTAGCCTGTAGAAAAGCACCGACACCGAGGTGTTCATGGTCACGTGGGTCACCACTAGCCCCACTAGGGCCATTGTGGTCAAGAATCCGAACGCATTCTCTAGGGCGTTGATTACTTGGGTTGAAGTCGCTGGTAGGCTGAGCATCTGAACTGGGCTTACGCCAGAGAAGTAGCCTGCTATGAAGCCCGCTATTACCGCAATTACGGTGGAAGACACTCCGACGAACGCCAATGCCTTAGTGGGCGTGACGAACTTCCTGTCCACGTACGCAAAGAACTTGGGGAGCACCCCGTCCCTAGCCATGGCAAAGTAGACCCTACCTGCGTTGGACTGCATTGCGACGCTGTCGGAGAACGCCGAGTTGAAGGCAAAGAGAGCCAGCAGGAGCCCTCCAGCGATACCCATGTACTCGGTGTACACTATTATCCCTGGAATACCGCTGTTGGTGAAGCTCATCATGTTGTCCACTCCCCAGCCCACGGTTAGCGCGTAGGCTACCTCGGTCAGCACTGCCCCGACTATGAACACCCCCATCATCAGTGCCTTCCTTATGGACTTAGAGTGTTTCGCCTCTTCCCCTAGGGGCGCTGAACCGCCATAGCCTATGAAGCTTGTTATCCCAAATATCATGCCCAAGCCCAGCGCTGCCAGGGGCCCTCCCAACGGGGCGAACTGGCTACCGTACACTTGGTTCCACGCGAACGGGTTGAAGACGTTGATTGTGTTATCAGGGGCCTTCAGGATAACTATCAAGCTAGTCGCGGCCAAGAAGGCAACTTCTGCGAGCGCCGCGTACCTAATGTACTTCATCTGGGGCCTTATGCCGACCATCGCCAACGCTATCGGCGCCATTATGAACACTACAATAAGCGGTATCCATACCCAGCCAGGGAGGGAGATGCCCCAGAAGTGGTTGAGCACGCCGGGTAGTACTATCCCTCCCACGTAGATGGGTATAGCTGCTGTACTCACTATCTGGTACATCGGGTACATTAGTCCAACTACCATTGCAGCCCTTGGGCCAAAGGCAGTAGCCACGTAACCATAGTAGCCCCCAGCGCTAGCGTGTCTCTTGGCTAGGTGGTATAGGGTGTTGACCTCAAGGTACATCACTGCCATAGCCAGCAGGAACGCCAACGGCGTCAGCACGAACGCGGCGGCAGCAGCTGACGTTATGAACGCCACTGTGTCGCAAGCTGGAGCCATTGCGGCTATCTCTTGTCCTAGGGCCTCCAACGTCCCGACTACTCCCTTTTTGAGCCTTGGAACCTCTTGCTGATCGCTCATATATTTAGGGTAACCCTAATAATATAAAAATTTGTCGCTAGCGGAGTCTAAGCAAACAGAGACTATGGAGAATTGGCTGTGCCGTAAAGCTCGAAAGTTTGCCGTTAAGTTTATACATAACGGTGTTCTCTCGGAGTGGAAAACTCAGCTGTACCAACCCTACTCTTTGAAATAAGAAATGTTACAGAAGCTAAGGTCTTTGGGTCAGGAAGCCTATAATGTTAAAGAAAGAGGGTTAGAAGAATAGCCTTATTCTCAAGCCCTTATATTATGGAGATTGCTCACTATTACGTACTTATCTTATCATAAATTGATACTATTAGTTGACAAAGATTAAAGTTACATTAAACGTGCTATTATTTTCTTAATTTTAACTTACCAACGAACAGTAGCACCTTCTTTCCCATTAACTCGGTTTCAATAGCGTAAAATGGTCTCATTTCGATTAGCCTTTCTCCCTGGATTTCAACCCTCTTAACCTTAATCTCTTTAGATCTGTACCCCTTTTCTTTTAGTTTATCAATAATATTTTGCATGTTATTATATGTGTGTATGAAGGTTTTAAAAAACTTTTTTCCTTTAGAAAACTTCTCTCGCGGTCTGGATCAGCCGATAGGAAGATACGTGTAGTTGCGACGCCAGGGCTTGTATGCCAAGCTTAGTGCCTATCACGTTTAGTCCACCTAAGTATGCACCGTAGACGTCGCTGGGGGGAGGCATGGCCCCAGCCATGAAGCCGAAGTCGGTAGCTAAGGAAGTGGAGTTTGCGTAGTAAACTTGTACCGCCTTGTCTCCAGCTAGGAAGAAGAACGGGGCCGCAAACTGGGGGTTCTCTATCGTAAACGCAGTGGCATTAACGCTGTGTACCTCGACTCCAGCTGAGGGTAAAACGTTGTTAGTCTCAGTAGAAAAGCTGTCTATGCTGAGCGAGACACCGCTGACCAGGGTGTAAGGCCATACGAACCCCAAGACATCTGTGGCCACGACCATGACGCCGCTCACTTTCATTTGGACGCCGTTATTGCTTACGGTAGCTATGGTCACCCCGTTGAGCTGTATTACCCATTGCCCGTTGCTGTAGAAAACGGTCTCGTTTATGGGGGAGGACGCACTTAGGGTAAGCCCTCCGTATATGACGTAGATTACTCCGTAATAGATTGGCGCGTTTGGCACAAACCACACATTGACGTCTGGGACCACTGTACCGTTACCCAAGTTGGCCGCGCCGTCCTGTATCCACATCCAGTTTACGGGTAGCGTAACTGGCGGAGGAATGAAGTAGTTGAAGTATGGACTCACCAAGCTGACGTTTAGGTAACCAGACACGTTGACTGGGACGTTAAGCATGTACGCTACCGTGTAGTTTCCGTCAGACACTCCGGAGAACCCCCTTGTCCATAGGGCAGTGTAATTTGAGAGCCCCGTGACCGTGGAGTAGCCTCCCACCGCCCAGTCGTAAGTCATACTTGAGGTGGCGGGAACGCTCAGGAACTCCGAGGAGGAGGCGAAGATCCCGTCCTCGAACATTTCCCTACTCCATACAGCTTGAGCTAAGTAGACGACTAGCGTACTCGACACTAACAACAGTACAATAAGGGCTTTTAGAAAGACATTTCCGCGCTTCCTTGGTTTTCCAGACATTACGTTATATAAAACGATGTTATATTTAAATTTTATGTAAATAGATAAGATATAAACATTGAAAATATCGATTTTTTCTATCATGGGAAAAACCATGGCAGAAAGTAGCCTCAGTCTCCTAATACAACTAATAGAACAACTACTAAATACGATATTAGGACTCCTAGAGACCCTGCTCCAGGCCCTAATCCAAGTCTTCGCAGTGTAAAAGGCATAAGGTTTTTCTTCTTTTTATTCAACTTCTTTTTAATTCCCAAAGTATTTCTGATTGTCTTTAGTTATCTGAAAATATACAGTTTTCTACGTTATTAAAAGTTTTTATATCGGTCATATTGAATGTAGAGTAGATGCCAGATGAAATGTAAGTTCTGCGGGTCATCTAACGTCATAAAGTACGGAAAGCTGAAGACTGGCAAGCAAGTTTACTTCTGCAAGGCCTGCAGGAGGTACTGGGTCGAGAACGCAGTTTTCCACAAGTACCCTGAGTCTGTTAGGTCAAAGGCCTTAAGCCTTTTCCTGCAGGGCGTGCCAGTCAGGGAGATCTCGAAGGAGTTCCTCATCCCACGCTCCACGATATACAAGTGGATAGAGAAGTACTGTAAGGGGGACGGGGAAAAAGGGGGTTTACAGTGAAGAGATGGCTCCTTTCCCTCACTCTCCTATTACTTCTCACCCTCCCCCTCCTCGGAGTGAGGCATTCTGCAGGTCTACCAAGTGGATCGGAACTGACCTATCAGGTCTCCTTTTCCCTCAACGCATTAGTTGTAAGTCAACAGGGAACTGGGGTTGTGACCCAGCATGTCTTAGGGGGCACCAACTTCACTTTACTGTTTAGTACCTTTGGTTACGGGAGTATTTACTCGCTAGCGAGCAAGGACAACGTTAACCTAACGTCTTACTTCTTGATGGAAATGTATAACGGGACTTACAATAAGAGCGTTGGACTGGGTAACGGTTTCCCCATGCTCTCCTCTAGCGAGCTGGAGTCCTTAAAGACAGGCAACTTCCAGGAAAACGGCTCTGAGGCAACTGTGGTTGCGTGTAATTACACCACCTCCAAAGGTACCTTCCCCGTCTACAAGATCACGTTAGTAAAGAGCGAGGCCTTGGGGACAGGGAACATAACGCTCTGGGTTAACGCTTCCAACGGCGTAATCATGCAGGAGTACATCGAGGTCTCCACTTTTCTGGGCTCTGCTACCATAACCGCGAAGCTGGTGAACTGGAGCATACCACAACCCAACGCCTCCCAAGTGAGCTCTAGCACTACAGTTTCGAACACGACCTTCACTACGTCCAGCGCCACCATGACCTCTACGACCTATACGCATATCCCAGTCACGACTTCCAGTGGTCCCCGGCCAACCTCCTCCACCACCGAAAGCAGTGGCTCTGCTACTACCTCAATTCACAGCGTTCCTATCTATGTACCAATAGCAGTAGTCGCCGTCGTAGTTGTCCTATCTGTGTTCCTCCTAAGGAGGAAGTGACTCGATCGCCCTAGGGAGTTCTGACACCGGTGAAAAGGTTTTTATGCAGTAGGTGACAGTACAGGGTATGTCCTTCTCTGTAGAGGTAGACAGCGTGACGAAAAGACTTGGGAAGTCCGTTGTCCTCGACGGCGTCTCCTTAACTGTTGACAAATCTGGATGTTACGCGGTCCTTGGTCCAAATGGCGCAGGGAAGACTACCCTTTTCAGAATACTGACGACTCTGATTTACCCGGACAAGGGAAAGGTCCTGATCAACGGAGAGGACGCGTTCAAGGACAAGGAGAAGGCGTTAGGGAACTTGGGGGCCCTAGTCAGCGTCCCAGAGCCTCCGGACTTCATGAAGGTCGGGGAATTCATAGAGTTCTCCGCAAAACTGAGGGGAAGGAAGGCAAAGCTCAACGAGCTAAACGAGAAATTAGACCTTCCCGACCTAAACAGGAGGTGCGGTAAGCTTTCCAAGGGACAAAAAAGGAGGGTGTTCTTGGCAGCGTTGATAGCCCAAGACCCGGACATAATAGTTTTGGATGAACCCACTGACGGTCTAGACCCCATTGAGATCTTCAAGGTAAAGGGCGTCATTAGGGAGTTGAAGAGGGACAAGATCATTCTCTACTCTTCTCACATCATGTCGGAGGTTGTGGACATATGCGACTACGTCTTTATCATGAATAAGGGTAAAATAGTCTATAAAAGCACAATAACTAACCTAGAGAGAATGTTTAGGCCCACCTCGTTGAGGGTAGAGTTAGAGTACCATATATCAATCGACGAGCTGAAGGCCACACTTAACGGCCTTGTCAAGTCGATAAAGGAGGACGGCGACAGGAGGTATGAGGTCGAGTTCGATGGAAACTCAGAGACGAGGCAGAAGATATTGAAGATCCTAGTGGACAACTTTCAAGTTAGGAGCTTCTACGACTCCACCTCCTCGCTTGAGAGCGCCTTTGTGAAGGTTTTGGGTGTCTTTAATGGCGGGAGTTAAAGACCTCTTCTACTATAACCTGTTGTTTTACGCAAGGACGAGGAGGTTCCAAATAATGTTGCCCCTTTCAGTGGTCGTGGCGTTCCTCAACACAATCTTAGTCGTCTTCAAGGTAGTCTCTAAGCCCCCCTCCCCTTACTTGTTTACGGAGGCGAACCTGGGTTATTCCGAGATACTGTTCATCCTAATTGCTTCCATGTTTGCAGGAGACCTCGTCTCAAGGGACTTCTCTAAGGAGGGGCTGTTTATCCTCACCCAACCCTTTGAGAGGTGGAAGGTGTTTGCGGTGAAGCTCATAGCCTCGGCGTTTGCCTCAATAGCGGTAGCTTTAGCCTATTTGGCCGGTTCCTTTGCCTCCACTTACGCCCTGTACAAGTTCGTGGTACCTACGTGGTCCGAGATAATTGGGATCTCTATCCTGGCAGTGGTTTCCCTTGTCTGCTTCGTCTCTTTTTTCAGCGCGTTGGTGAAGAGCCCAACGATCTCAATAACGGTATCCATATTTATCCTCCTTATAGCGTTCCCCTTAGTGCAGTCGATCATGGGCGACGTAAACAGGGAACCCTTCTTCCTAGTCACTTACGCCCTAGAGGTGATCACTAACTTAGCCCAAAGCACATATCCACCGCATGCGGTGCCCGTGGCGGGAGACAGCGTCACTTACAATCCGACAGTTCCGGAAAGCGTGGCGATATTCCTAGCCTACTTGGCGTTAGGCGCCCTCGCGTCGTTGGTAATTTACAAAAAGAAGGAACTAGCAGAGGCTTAAAACGTTTTTATACTTGAAGATGAAGTATATTTGGGTAGGTGTTCGTGAAGATAAATCTAGCCTCCCTGCTGGAAAGTAAGGGGATTAACGCAGAGGAAATAGACGCTAAAAGGCTTGTCATAGAGACCAACGACGGTAGAGTGATCTATGCTGAGGAGCCATCCATAGCTAAGACGAGGTTTTTCGGAATGGACGTACTGTTAGTTCTTGCTGACCTAGACGAGGGAAAGAAAGAGAAGCAGGAACAAGCAAATAGCTCAAAATAATTTAACTACTATGTCTTCTTTTTATAAAGAATATTCTATTCCCTATTCGCTTTTGATAATCTCTAGGATATAAACATGAAGAAGATATAAGTTTTTAAAAAGTATACATTAGATTATTTGTTTAGAAAAATTGAGATATATAAGATTTATTTAATGTAAAATGCCGAAATAAGGCGTAAGCGGTAAACCCCGATAAATACAAGGGTGATAGGTTTTTAAAAAAAGTTTTTATATAGAGAGTTTGATCATAAAAATATAAGGAGGTGTCAATATGAACGTTGGACTGAAGGGTTCTTGGAGGAGTGGTCACTCCAAGAGGGAAGGTATTAGTTCGGTTGTGGGAATGTTGATCGTTCTCATTATCCTCATAGCTGTCCTCATTCCGTTTACTTATCTCGTGCTCTCCCTTCCTTCCTCCCAGTCGACTGCAGCAGACAACGCCCAAGCAATTAACTCCGTAGCAACGTCCCAAAAGAACGAAGTGGTTGTAATAGAGTCGAGTGAACAGTTGAGCACTGCAAGCTTCTTGGCGACGAATCACCCCGTGTACTACGGGTTAGTTTACTCTCGGGAGGGAGGGATCTTGTACGTATTACTGTTACAGAACGCGGTGCCCTCCCCACCTCTTGAGATTAAAACAATCCTAGGGTACAACGGTGCTAGGTGGGTAGTTGTTAAGTCGTTAAACGAGGTGGTAAACGAGACAACCGCTGATCACACCTTTAACGGGTTTAAGGCAGCTGCAATTAATGTAGGATCAGATTACGAGGAGCTGATGGTGGAGACAAACTTCGGGAACTTAATCCCCGTGACTCCGTATGAGAGCATACCCTTGCCGTTAGCCAAGGAGACCGCAGGGATAGTGTACTTACAGCCCAAAAACTTCATCGTGGTCCAACAGCCAAAATTAGTACTACTAAGCCAAATACCTGGGATTAGCTCGAATAAGTTGGAGGATGGTGTTAGCTTGGTGTACTTGGCTAAACAAATAGGCAACTCCTTTACTGTTTCATGTGCTGAGATAGTGGGCTTGAATGGAGAATTCCACTACGTGGGATATTACCAAGGGGTCATAAGTAGCAATCCTCTTTCTTTTTCCCTTTACTACTTTAACGGCACGTTGGACGGTAGCTGGCAGGTTCCTCCATACGAGAATATTATATCTCCTAATGGATCCTACAACGGTTCGATAACTCTACCGGCACCATTCTTCGAAACTCCTATTAATGTGAGTGTGAAGGGGTACGTTAATGCAGTAGTCAACGGTTCCAATGTGACACTAACCGACTTCTTAGGTAACGTGACCTTGAGCAATAAAACAGTACTAGTATTCAATGGAAGTAATAAGATACTAGAAATCTTTCCTAATGGTACAAATTCAACTTTAACTTATCGCGGTAGCTACGAGATAAACGCTACAAACATGACCTCCATTGAGGGGAAGGGTCTCATAACGTTTACAAACTCTCAAGTTCCAGTCTATTCTTTTGGCTTATATTTAGGCGAGGAATACGTCACTGCTATGATCTCTGGCTACCTAAATGGCTCCATAACGATAAGTAACAATAACAACTTCATTTACCCGTATGGTGAGGGCGAATTCAACGGTCCTTTCGAAATTCAGACGAACTCCGTGTTTGCCGCCGCCGGTTTTTCCGAGTTTAGCGGGATCATAAACGCTACTATGTCCCCAGACTACATACCCTTTGGATATTCAGCCACCCTCTCCTTGTTCATCAACTCCACGTCAGAGAATAATGGCTACATTAAGAGCTACAATGGTTTGGAACCGTGGGTTGAGGAGCCCCTAGTTATCAGGTTCAACTTCGCTATAGCTAACCCGTCTAACTACTCTCTAAAGGTCTACTATGGATACCTCTTCTTTAAGGAGCAGTTTGTACTCGACTTCCTGATGTCCTCCGGGAGTAAAACTGGACAGGAGTCCGGCTACTTCTTAGGAGATGTCCAGTTTAACTTGCCCAATGGTCCGCTTCTGATACCTCCTAGCGGGTTAGTCAATGAAACTGTGCAGATAGCTGTACCGCTCCAGATCAATTTCTTCAACCCACAAGCGTATTCCGCCTTCAACGAAAGCATCAATAATGAGAACCAGTTCGTAATCTACCCGCAATACGAGGAACTAACCATAGAGTTCTACACCAATGTCGGCTACCTGGCCTCGTCCACTTTCTACATACCGGTGCAGCAGCCTATAACAGTCCAAGCCCAGCAGGGGTGAAAGTACATGGAGAGCGCGATCTCCACGTTCATACTGGCCATCGCTACTGTCGTAATAGGTGTAGTACTATTCGGCTTAATCTCCAGTTACGTAGCAGTCCAAGCTACCACAACTAACGAGATAAAGGAGGCTCAAGCCCTAGCGTCGACCCTCCAGATTAGGGAACAGATATCCTACGGTGAGGCTATCGTAGTTCCCTACCTTCCTGGGTACAGCAGGCTGATCTACGTAGTCGCATTTAATGTGCCACAGAATTTGACGACAGCGGAGTCCCTAAGCCTAATAACCCCCTCAATGGGAACTCCAGTTGAGGTAAACTACACTTCCGGTGTGTCGACCTCGATAACCGTGTACTCCACTTCTGGAAAAGAGATATACTCTGGCCCCGCCTTGCTTTACAACACGACCTCTAATTCCGTTAGTATAATATCCCTTCCTACCCACGGCTACACAGTAGTCTGGTTTATGGTAGACATAGACGGGAAGCTGTACAGGATAGGATACCTAGAGCTCTAAGACAAGGCATGTTTTTAGTCTTTCACGTTATTTTTAGTCTTTCACGTTATTACTAGAAGGTATTTTTAGATTATAGTGGCTAATAAATGGTATCCAAGATATCTACACCGCTAACATTGTTATCCTATTAAAAAATATAGAAAAATCTAGTTGTCTGTTCTTTACTCATAATTGTGTATAAGAATCAAACATTAGTTTGCCAACTTTTCTCAAGTGTATTTACGTAAGTATTTCAATCTAAAAGATACTAGATCTTCTAAATTAGAACTTATTTTTACCATACTTTATATCCTTAATTATCAGAATATCTGGTTCTTAGTTCTATGTTATCTCGATATTATTACGTGATCTAATAGTTGATAATTTAAGCTAAATTTGCTGAAGTATAACACACGTAAGGTCAGATGACAAGACTTTTTACTTGGGTACACTAGTCTTATACGTATCACTCATGGGAGGAGAGGATCACAACTTAAGGGCAGTTTCCCTGATCAACGACGGCGAAAAGAAGGTAAAGCTGGGGGAAGTTACTGAGGCAGAGCAATCCCTAAAGAGGGCCCTCTTGGAACTAGACGAGGCAATAAAGGAAGAGGACAGCCCGAAGTACCACTACAACAAGGGCGTAGCTTACCTAAACCTAGCAAGGGCCTACTCCTTGACCGACGAGGAAAAGGCGATGGAATCCCTGGAAGAGGCACTAAGGGAGTTCGAAGTCGCCTTGAAGCACTCTGATAAAGGGGTCTTCCACAACGGCAGGGGCACCGCCCTTGCGGAAATGGCCAGGCTCAGGAGGAATAAGGGCGACGACGTTGCCCTCCTTCTCGAGGAGGCGATAAGGGAGTTCTCAAAGGCAATACTCATGGAGCCGGAGGAGCCCAGCTATAGAGTAAACTTGACCAACGTCGTGTCCTTCCTCGCCGAGTCCAAGGCCCTTTCCGGAGACCTGGAGGAGACAGAGAGGCTCCTCTCCAAGGTCGTTGAGGAGTACGAGAAGACGTCCACGAATGACCCAGACTTGAGCTACGCTAATGCAGTTACCTTAATGGAGATGGCAATGGTGAGAAAACAACTGGGAAAAGTGGAGCAGGCGAGGAAAGACCTTGAGGTCGCCTTAGCTGAGCTAGACAAGGCCATAGCCAAGAACCCCATATCCTCAGACTACCACAACGCCAGGGGCAACGCCCTCCTACTCCTGTCAGAGGTACTACCACAAGGGGAAATTGAGAACGCCCTGTCGGAGGCCGTGAAGGAGTTCGACGAGGCGGTCTGGAACAACCCCATGTACCCATTCTACCACGTTGGAAAGGCAAACGTACTGGTCAAGCTAAGCCAGCTCTCTGCCGTAAAGGCAGAGGACTACTTGAGGCAGGCCATCTCAGAGTACTCTGAGGTCCTTCAGATAGCCAAGGACAACCCGGACTACTTGACCCTTAGGGCAAAGGCCTACCTAGAGCTTGGGAAGGCCACAGGGGACGCCAAGTACGTAGACGAGGCGGTGAAGGATCTGGACAGGGCGAGCAGGTACTCTACGTCTCCAGAGATAAAACAGCTTAGAGAGGAGGCAATTAAGCTAAAGCTAGGGCTGAGGAGGAAGGGCTAAGGCCTCCTAGCCCTCTCAAAAAGCATTGTGGTCAGCCCTAGGACTGTGAGCACCAACCCCAACGCCTCCACTAAACTGGGATTCTCCACTAGGTTCATCCTCGTGACGGACATCTTCACGTAGATGGGGTAGGTAGCGTTCCTGGACTCGACTAGCTTCTCCTCGTGGATCACTTTCTGGACAGTGACGTTACCGCAACTCAAGGACTCTGTGACGTTTATAACTTTGGTTACGTTCATGGAGTACAGTTCCTGGTAAGGTAATATGACCCATTCCCCGGGCGTCAATGGGATCACGGAGTCCAGCTTCACTATCGACTTTTCCCCGTTATGTACTACCTCGACGTAGGCGGAGACGTTAGTGGCGTTCTCTATAAGCTCAAGTTCCCCATAGACAGTTGGAGGAACGTTTAAGGACAGTTCCTTTGACAGGACTTGCGTGTTCATCACGTGAGCGTTAATGGAGGCTAAACCCAAGGAGAGGAGGGCAATGCCAAAGGCAAAGGCTAAACTCCCCTTCATACCTCTAACCCCCTGAACTTAAGGAAGGAAAGCACGAAAGCCAATACCGCTACCAACCCGTCCACGGCTACCCCTACCTCCACCTGCTGGTAGAGGTCCTTGCCTAAGGCGGTTATTATCCAAGGTACAAACGGGTTGGTGAAGGAAAGAGCAAAGATCTTCCCGTACTCTCCTTGGAGGGCGTAAAAGTACTCCCCAGCACCGCCGAACACGAAGACCCCACCAAGGACGAAGATGGACATCAAGGTGGACACTCCTGGGCTCCTGAATATCAAGGTGAGCAGTAGGACTAGGTTTTCGGCGAAGAAATATCCAACTACGAAGGTGAAAGCCAACAGGGGTGGGACTGGGACGCCAGAGAGAAGGGAGTAGAGGGCAGTAGTAAAGGCCCAGAGCAGTATGGGCACCACCACGTCAGAGAAATAGATGAACGCGAAGAGCTCCTCCCTCCTCACGGGGGTCGTAAGGAAGGAGATTATGCTCTCCTTGTACAGATGATCTCCCGTGACAAAGATCACGTTCCTAAGGCCTAGGGAGAAGGCCAAGGTCTCGGAGACACTGATCACCGGGACCATGGACAGCACAACCCCCAAGAGGGAGAACCCTCCCCTCTCGTAGAAGGCACTCAAGAAGACGTTTGATACCAACATAGTTGGCAGTACAAGCTCTAGCGTGGGCTCCCTGTACCTCTCCTTAAAGACCATGTTAAACACTTGAAAACCTCTTGAACGCCTCATCCAAGGAGTACCTCCTCACGTTTATTACGTTTACCCCTGCGTCGTCTAACTTGTCGACTATCTCCCTCATCCTCCCCCTTACCTTCAAGTATCCCCCTTCCATCTCCCCTTGGCCAATGACCTTTATCGCTTTCTCCGGGTTGTCGACCAGCAGGTAAACCTCTTCCTCCTCTCCTGCCATTGCGTCGTTTATTCTACCCGCAAAAGTGATCCTTCCCTCGTTTATGAAGACGGCGTGGGTGATGACCTTCTCCAGCTCGGAGAGTATGTGGGAAGAGATGAAGAACGTCACCTCCCTCCTGTTTAGCCTCTTCACTGCCTCGTAGAACTCCATCCTAGCGCTTGGGTCCAGGTTGGCCGTAGGTTCGTCTGCGACTATGAGCTCGGGTTCCTTCAAGAGGGCTGAGGCCAGCTGTACCCTCTGGGCCAGCCCCGAGGAGAGCTGGTTGAGCCTCTTGTTGAGGTGGGGGCCCAAGTTGAATTCCTCTATGACATCCCTTGGGTCCTTACCGTATATCCTTCCAATGTCGTAGAGGTACTCCTTGACCTTTGCCTCCTGCGGGTGGTGGATAGTGGTGAAGACCACGGAGAACCTCTCGTAAAGCCTTGGGTTGTTCCAGGGATCCTCCCCAAGCACCTCTACTTTTCCTCCTGACTTCCGCAAGAGCCCTGCGATGACCTTTATGGTAGTGGTCTTGCCGGCGCCGTTGGGCCCTATAAAACCTGTTATTGACCCTTTCTCTACTCTGAAGGTGACGTTAATCACTTCCCTCCTGCCAAAGACCCTCGCGAGGTTCTCGGCAACAATAACAGCAGTGACCATTATATAGAAAAACTTCCCTATGTATTAATTGTTTTTCCCGGATTAGATTTCCATGTGTTCCCTCTCTTCCTCAAGGATCTTCTTCACCTTAGGGTCGTCGGGGAAGTTCTTAACGTAGAAGTCTATAGCTCCCGTCTCTACCTTCCTTATCACCTTCCTAGTGACGCCCATCCCGAAGAGGGAAACGACCAAGCCGAAGGCTAGGAGGGCAATGTAGACCGGTCTCTCCAAAGGCGACCTCTTATACTTCCTGAAGAACTCCCAGTGCGACATCTCCTGTAAGTACGCCTTCCTTAACCTCTCGTCCTTGAACCTCAAGTAAAACGCCTTGGCTAGTCCGGTAGCTCCTGCCTCTCCCAAGAGGCCGAGGAGATACTTGTCCATAAACAAGTTAGGTGGCTCAAGTTAAAAGCTCGCGTAAATCCTTATTGAACTAAGATTCACTGGTTTATCCTTATGCCCTTGATCCTTATGTCCCTAGTCATATCCCCTATAACTGCCATCATCAATCCAGCGATCCCAGATAACAGGAAGGTCAACTGGAAGGCTAGGTCGGAGGGCAACTGGTACACCATGTACGTCTGGTATTCTCCCATCTGGACAGGGATCACAATACTGGTGTAGTATGTGGAGAGCAACGAGCCTGCAATTGACGGGCCAAAGGCACCACCCATCAGCCTAAATACGGTATTCATCCCAGTGGCCACTCCAAGTACCCTTCTCTCCACCGAGAAGGTCAAAATGTTTATGAGCACAACGTTGAGCATCGCCGCTCCGAGGGTTGCTAAAGACGCCAACACCTCGAGGGTGGCAAGCCCCATGGAACTGCCGCCACCAGACGCAAAGGAGAGGACCAAGTAAAACGCTCCCAGAAAAAGGGAGGAGAGTACTATTACAAACTTGGTCCCCGAGTTGACTATGAGCCTCGAGGCAAAGAGCGCCCCTACCATCTGCGTTAGGGCAACGGGCAACATGGTTATCCCAGTACTGAGGATGTCCAGCCCAAAACCAGTGGGGTTTGGCAATTCCAGCAGATATGTTATTGCTTGATAAGCCATGAATATCCCGAACCCCGCCACAAACGCGGCGAGGTTTGCAGCAAACACGTTTTTCTCCCTCAATAACCCCAAGGATATCAAGGGATACTGTATCCTGGTCTCGTAAGCTGTGAAGGCAACGAACAGGGCCAATCCAAGCCCCATGGTAATCGCGAAGTCAGGTGAGGTCCAGCCCCACGTGGGAGCCTCAGAGAACGCCAACGTCATCAGGGCCAACGAGGCGCCTAGCAGACCGGTGCCCACGAAGTCTATCTTGGTGTTTGGGTTAACGTACCTGCTCTCCCTTACGTACTTGTACGTTAGGAAAGTCAATAGCACTACAAATGGTATCACTAAATGGTAGTTGTACTGCCAACCTATGTCTTGGGCCACAGTTCCTCCTATTGGCAGGCTTATTGCGGAGCCTATCCCGAACATGGCGCTCACTATTCCTTGTGCCCTTGGCACTAGGTTTGGGGGAAACTCCTCCCTAATAAGGCTAAACGCTAATGGGAACATCCCTAACCCAATACCTTGTATCGTCCTGAACAAGACGAAGAGCGGGAAGTTGGGGGCAAAGCCGTTAAGGGAGACTGCCACAGTGTAGAGAACCATGACATAGACCAAGATCCTCTTTTTTCCGTATATGTCGCCCAACTTACCTAGTATCGGGTTGGCAACTACTCCGCTTATTAAGTACGCTGTTAGCACCCAACTCACTGTAGCTGAGTTTACGTTGAAGTCTTGAGCTATGGTAGGGAGCGACGGTATCAACATTCCCTCAGTGTACATTACTGCAATGGCTATTGGGGCTAGGATAAGGAGGGCTCTACGGGCGTACTTGAGGTCATACTCCTCGGGCATTAGATATATCTCTTTTAGGGGTACATATAAAGTTGAGCTAAAGGGTTTGCGTCAGTGATATTTTTTAGGGTCTCTCCCGACGTGTAAGAAGTCTGGTAATTTCCCAGATCGTGACGGTGTTCTTTCTTGGTAGCAATGGAATCGTAAAGTTAATATCTGGACACTCTATCCAAGAATATGGACATCTACGAGGTCATCAAGAAGAGAAGGGACGTAAGGAGCTATTACAGGAAAGACCCAATACCGGACGAAGTTCTGGCTAAGGTCTTGTACTCGGCCCACTTGGCTCCGTCAGTCGGTTACTCACAGCCATGGAACTTTATCGTGATTAGGGACGTGGAGACCAGAAAAAAGGTGAAGGCGTTGGTGGAAAAGGAGAGGGAGAGGTTCAGGGAGATGCTCCCTGAGGACAGGAAGAAGGTGTTCGACAAGATAAAAGTTGAGGCCATACTGGACACTCCCTTAAACTTGGCAGTAACGTGCGACCCAACGAGGTTCGGGCCCGTAGTTCTGGGGAGAACGACAATGCCAGAGCTCTGCCAGTACAGTACTGTTCTAGCTATCGAGAACTTGTGGCTGTCTGCGACGGCTGAGGGCATAGGAGTAGGATGGGTAAGCTTCTTCAGAAAGGAAGACGTGAAGGAGATCCTGGGAATACCAAAGCACGTGGAGCTAGTGGCCTATTTGACCATGGGGTACATCACGGAGTTCCGCGACAAACCAGAACTGGAGGAGAAAGGGTGGCTTACGAGGATCCCCCTTGAGGAGCTTGTGTTCCAGGAGAGGTGGGGACAGGGTGCTGAAAATGGGATAGTGGAGGGCATAAGGAGGGCTAGGGAGTTCTTCAACGGGCTCTAGAACCTCAGCGTGGTGCCCACTCCTGCGTCGAGGTACCTTTCGCCCGCCAGTACCTTCGCCAAGTTCCCACTGCAGTGTGCTGGGGCTATCTTCTCCACGTTAAGCGAGGCCATGACCCTTTCTACTTCTTCCTTAGTTGAGGAAAGGAGGTGGAGCCCACCCACAATAGCGTGCACCTTATCTGCCTTCGTCACCTCAATAGCGTGTCTGGCGATGTTCAAGACCCCCGAGTGTCCACAGCCGGTTATTGCCACAACTCCCTTTCCCGCTACGTTCACGTAAAGGGCTACGTCATCTCTGAGCTCGTCAAGGGCAAGCCTGTCGTCGCTGGACTTGAAAAGCCCCTTGTTGTACCTGGGGAAGCCGTAGTTCTTCACTTCTCCACTGAAGTAAACGCCTTCCGCTATCTCCAGTGGCTCCCTTGTTGGGAGTAGTCTGAACTCCCTTTCCATCTCCTCCTTAGAGAGGGGGATTCCTATGTACTCGAGCTTGTTCCTCCAGTTCAAGAACTTCCTCTCGAAAATACTGGGATGTGCAACTACAATCTTTCCTCTTATCTTTTCCCTGAGCTCCTCGTTTGCTAGTCCCCCAGTGTGGTCCAAGTGGCCGTGGCTGAGAACTATGTAGTCCACCTTCGAGAGGTCTATTCCCAGCTGTTCGGTGTTCCTCAGAACGGGGATCCCGGAGTTACCGACGTCGTAAAGCACCTTCACCTTCTCCGTCTCGACGTATGCTGAGAACCCCCACTCCCCCAACAACGGCGGGATTATGGTAGAGGAGAAATTGTCGCTTAACACAGTTATGGTGAGCCTTGAAACAGAGCCCATGGTATTATTTAGCCTTTTGTGAATAAAGGTATTTCGTTTCTCTAAGACGAGTCGTTAAGGCTCTTTAGTGCTTCGCTGACGATCACCTTGAACTCTTTCACGCCCTCCTCATTCTTCACTGTCAGATTTCCTATCCCCACGTCCTTCGGGATGTCGCCCAAGGAGACGGCAATGAGGGCCTTGGGCTTAAACAACCCCATGATCTTGTCTAGGCTGTCCGCCACGTCTATGTTATGTACTACGACTCCCCTGCCTATGCTCATGTTCAAGGAAACTCCTTCTTTCACCACGAGGAGACTGGGCCTAGTTAAGTAGAGGGGTGGCTCTATCCATACAGAGAACTCACCAAAGGGTGAGGAAAAGCTCAAGTTAGGCTCCTTCCTGTTCTGCTCGACCCAAACGCAAGGCCTTCCACCGAACTGGGAAATTATCCTGTCAGAGCCCACCGCTTCCATAATAAGCGACGCCAGCCATAAGCTGAACACCCACCTCTTCACTACGCTCAAGCAAGTCTCGCTACCCTTATATTGTATAACGCAACCTATAGGGCACCCAGTCTCTATGGACTCTATGATCCTTTTTCCCTTACCCATGAGGACTGCCTTGTCCTCGAAAACTCGCTTCACGTAGTCCGCCATGGGCATGTACTTGAAGTAGTACTCGGTGAGGCTCCTAACCGTGGTGTCTTCCACGTACACTCTGTTGCAGAACTGTCTGGGATCAGCCTTCTTACCGCTCATGGGCTTTGGCGCTCCCTCCTCGTTGAAGTCCTCGCTGGAGTATACCTTTGCATATACGAAGCCCATGTTTGAGAACGAGAACTCCACTACTTTCTTGCCCTTTAAGTCCCCGTCGTCGAAGAAGTAGTATTCGTAAAATAGGTCCCTTGACCGGGTCCTGGCAACCGCGTGGAGGGGCCTCAAGTACTCCCCGTCGTCCACGTACAAGTACTGTGGGTTTCCTGTGCTCTCTGAGTTCCTCCTAATTTTTATCATAAATTATAATATATTTACTACGAATATAAACGTTTATGAAGGCCTTGAGAGGCGTCTTCTCGACGTGGCTTCGCTAATAAAGGAGGATGTAGCGGGAAAAAGGAGCGATTGATACAGAACCGAGAGCTAAGAACAGTAGGCCACCGCGAGGTTCTAAGGAGCCTAAAACACGGGGGCGTTAACGCCTTCTCCTCAGCGACGCTTCTAAAGGAAGTTCCTTAGCCCCTGTAGCACCATAGCCCTTTCCCTAAACATCTCCTTAATTTCCTTATCGCCAACGCTCACGCCAGGGGTGAGCAGGGCGTTGAGGATCTCCTTTGACCTTGGGGAAAAGTCAGAGGGGGAAACGTCATAGCCATAGTTGTTTTTGATGGAGGCAGGCACGTCTATCTCCGTTATGAACTGGGCCATGTATTTGTTCATTTGGCTCTTAACGCTTATACCGTTCGTTATTATCTCGTTAATTTCCATTCCCAAGAGCACCGTAAAGACCTTGTCTACGAACTCCTTCCTGTCCCTAAACGTTAAGGTAACCGTCTTGCCTAGCTCGCTGAAGTTGTAAGTTAACGAGTAGATGTAGTTACCGTTACCGTCAACAACGTAGTCCACGACGAGGGTGGTGGGGCTTATTAAGACCTTCACGTCCCTGAAGAGCACTTTTGCGTAACCGAATAGTTTCATAGCGACGTCGATAGCCCTCCTCCTAGCTAGGCTGAAGTCGACGCCACCCCTTACAGGGAACACGGTGAAGAACACAGTCTTGAAGATCTCGTCTACCTTGACCGTCTGAAGGAAATTCGAAAACGTAGGGAAGTCGAGTTTTTTCCCGGAGACTGTGAAGTTCCCCTCCCTCATCTTTGAGAGTAGCCCAATTGGCTCCCTTTCCCAGACCTTCACTAAGTTTCCGACTATTGAGTAGTTTAGCAGATCTACCTTAATACCATACATGAGCCTGAGGGCTGTGAGGAAGAAGGCGAACCCCTCTTCCAAGTAGTTCACGTCGCTGAACTCGTGCAAGTAGGCGTATGTGTGGTACTTGTAGCCGTTCCTCCTGGGGAACACCCCGCAGTTTAGGCTTATCACCTTATAGGCGTAGTCGTTCTTGCCCCCGACGTTGACCATTTTCCTCGACTCCACGAACCACCTCACCTTCTGCGGTACCTCGTTCACTTCCACGAAACCCTCTCCCTGGAAGTAGATCGTGGTCTCCACCCTGGACAGTACCTTTGCCAGCTCCACGTCTAGCTCGAAGTTTGGCTGTATTCCCCAGGAGTAGAGAGTCACGGAGTACTCGTCAATGGCAGTACGAACGCACTGGGGCTTAACCTCACTTGGAGGTACCTCTATGACCTTGTAGTGCCCCCTCTCAGTCCTCTTAACCGACTCCACCAAAGCCCTCTCCCTAACGTCAATTGCGCCCACTTGGTAGTACTCGATTAAATCCCTGAAGGAGGCCTTTTCCACGCTACTCGGCACCCCTTTCACGACAAGGACCACGTCGACGTTTTTTGCCCCTACCTCGTAGAACTTGAGCTTTTCAAATTTCTTGCGGGCTTTGTTCACGTCAGCTAGCTGGAAGTGCTCTAGGACCCTCTCTTCGTCCTTTGTCAGCGGAAGGCTGAGAACCCTCTTGACTACTCCCAAGTAGAGAGTTACGTAAGCTGACTCGGGGTTGAACACGGTAGCCTCAGGAGGTAAGCTGGACCACGCTAGGAGGGACTTAGCCCCAGATATGAGCCTGGGGTCGAAGCCCAAGGGTATTATAACGCTCTCCGAGTAGCCGAGGTTCAAGTCCCTCCCTACCCTACCCTCCCTCTGTAGGAATTCCCTAACTAGCCTCGGAATACCCACGTGTATCACCCTTTTTGCCGTTCCCACGTTTATCCCCTGCAACAGCGTTCTTACGGTGCCTACCATGGTTGGCTTTCCCTCCCTAAGCAGCCTCTCAACTGCCAGCCTCTCACTCTTCTTCCTCCTGGAGTGGTGCAACGGGATGCCCAAGGGAGTGGCGGTGGCTTCGGCGTCGTTTATGGTTGGGAAGAAGACAATTGTCGTCTCCGGGCACTTCTTTAACTCCCCTAACAGCTCCTCCACTTCCGGCTTGTCCTTGAGGAAGGCTTCGTACAAGTCCGACTTTAGGTCGTTGAGCCCCGCCTCAACTGAACGGTAGTAGAGGTTGAAAGCCCTCTCCACAAGTTCGTCAAAGCTACCTACACCAAGGGAGGCAAGCTCTCCCCTGTGCTTTGCGAAAACTTCCCTCAGCTTCTCCTCTTTGCCTACTACTATGTAAGTCCTCCTTTCAACGCTGAACCCCTTTCCGCTGACCACTACAGCGTTGCCTAGGAAGTTGGCTAAGTCCTGTGGGTTGGAGAGGGTTCCGCTGATTACCACCAGCTGGGCAAAGGGGAAAAGGGTCTTGACTAGGCTAACTAGGAGGGAAAAGGAGTGGCTCTCGTAGAAGTCAACCTCGTCCAGCACCACGACATCGTATCTGGGCAGGCTCTCCCTCGCCTTCAGGAGGGAAAAGAGCATCTCGGGGTTGGTTATGGTCACCAACGCCCTATCGAGGCTGTCCTTAACCCCCTTGGACGCACTCGTGTCGCCGTCGTACCTCACCACGTCGCCGTACACTGCCTCCCCCCTCTCGTGGACGTCGAAGTTGTAGCACTTGTAGTACTTTGCTATCCTGTGGCTCTGATCGTTGGCTAGGGCCTTCGTGGGATAGAGGGCCAAGACCCTTTTCTTCTTAGCTAGGGCGTAGAGGAGCCAGGCCTCCGTCTTTCCGCTACCGGTGAAGGCCGTCAAGACCACGTTCTTACCTTGGCTTAAGGCGTTGAAGCACTCAAACTGGTGCTTATATAGCTTGAAGGTTAGACCGCACGCAGAAGGCCTGCCTACTACGTCCTCAAAGGTCACGTTCTCCCTGACCGGTGGAACTCCCTTCTGTATATTGGCTATAAACGAAATCTTCAGCTTCCTCAGGACCTCAGCGGTATCGCAGTTATCCATTGGTTCGTATTTTGCCATAATCAGATAAAAACCTTATATCGAACACTTTTGCGGTGGTAATACGTCAGAGGACTACGTTGATTGGGATCGCTTGTACTTCGCCGTTAACTCCTACTACTACCACGGAGTTGTCGGTCACAAGCAGGTTACCTGCGCCGGGCATTGCCTTAAGTTGGATCTCCTTGATTAGGGTTCCGTGCTGGGATAAGACAAAGAGCGTCCCAGTCCCGTTTTGGATTAGAACCATCCCGTCCACCACGTCAACGTTGCTGGGAGTAGGTCCAGTGTGGTACTTCCAGAGCACAGCCCCGTTGCTGACGTTAATTGCGTAAAGGCACCCGGTTGAGGGTGTGTCGTAGTAAGCAGCACCTCTGTATACGACCAAGGGAGGAGACTCCATGTTTGGGGGTAAGGGGCCGTAGCCAGCGAAGTTCCGCCATATCACGTTGCCGTCAGTAGCGTTAATGCCGACAACGTAGTTCATAACCTCAGTGCAGTTGACCACTACCGTGTACCCTGTCACAACTACACCGTCGTAGTAAGCTGGAGACGAGTCGTCAAGCCCATGTATTGTCTCGTTCGGGTACATCAAGGTAAAGTTTACGTCCCATATTGGTTTCCCAGTGGTTACGTTAAACGACCAGAACACGTAGGGGTTAGCGGAGCCGAAGAAGATCTGGTCTTCAACTAAAAGCGGGGAGGACATACTGACGTATGAGCCTATGTAGTATTTCCAGACCACTTTCCCGCTCAAGTTCAACGCAAATACACAACCGTTCCCGTTTGCCTCCACAATCTCCTTGTCATAATAGGCGGGGGTCGGCATGTCCTCTCCCAATGTAGTGAAGTTCCACAATACCTGTCCGTTGGTGGCGTTCAAGGCTACTATCGCATTTACCCCAGTGCCCCTGATAGAGGAGTTTAGAAACTGGTTGTTCCCAAGGCCCACTATTACAACGTCTCCTATCACGAGCGGTTGGGTCATTATCTGGTTTGGGAAGACGTCCTTCCAGACCACCTTCCCGTCCTGGAGGTCTATTGCGTAGACGCAACCCAGGATCTGGCTCAGGCTCCTTGTAGTTACGTTCATAGGCCCAGACGTGACCACGATCAAGTAGTGCCCAAAGACAGAAGGCGGCACAACTATTGCCCCGTTGACGTTTACGGTAAAGTAACCCGTGTAGACGTTAACGGAGTACACGTGACCTGGGTAGCCCTCGAACTCAGTGGTGTCTTCAAAGCAGGCTTGACGTCCTTTGACTTTAGAGAATTCTGCCTCTAACCTCGGATAAAGTGACGATAGTGATATCAAGAAAATAATCGCAACAATTAAAACGAAAAATATTTTCGATTTCACACTATAGAATCGCTAAATAGGGTTTTTAATTTTTCTTAGTGGACTTATATAAGAATAGTAATTTCATTCATAGCTATAAAAATTTAATTTCATTACGGCCATACTTTATCTAGGATTAATAAAGACGTCAGTTAAACTTACGAGCATACGATGTTGTTGACAAAAACAGATCAGTGCAGTAAGTCTTAAAAACATTTTTACTGAATAGTCCGACCATGGAGAAGTTCAGTAGGCTTTTGCTGTTGGCTATCCTTTCCATAGCTTTGGTAACTGTGGCAGCAGTAGGCGACTTATCCTTTAAGACAACTAACACGTTATCGGCTATCGGTCAAGTATACCAGGCTTCACAGTACAACAACGGTGTAATCCTAGTAACGGTATCTTCTTACTCGACGGCGTCCCACGTCTACTACGTTACGCCCTCTTCTGCGTCTCAACTACTCTCCTTTACCGCCCCTAGCTCGAAATACGAGGTATTTACAAACGTGATGGTAAACAGTTCTACAGCTGTCGTAAACACGTTCTACGTCCCAGTGTCCTTCTCGTCCTTATCTCAGTTCTATAACGAAACCACCACTACGGTAACTGTGCTCAGTGGCACCTCAGTAGTTTCGTCCACAAACTTCAAGGGCTTTACTTTCGCCTATCCAACTTCAGAAGGCCTAGTCTACGTTACTTACGAACCACAAGGCTTTAGCGAGGTTAAGACGCCTTCCGCCACCTACACCTTCCAGGGGTACGTGGCATACGTCTATACCTATGGAAAAGAGCTCATAGTTGTCAACGCTAGCTCTCCTCCCTCAATACTCCAAGTGGCTACTGGTCTTGGAAACGAGTTGCCTTCAGCAACTGTGTCAATGGTAGGAGGATGGTCGGTCAACGTCCAAGGGTACCAGGGGTCTTCGATGTATGGGAACTACTTGGTCGTGTCGAACAAGTCTTCAACTTTTGTCATAGACGTTCAGGACGGGAAGATAATCTATTCTACTAACGTAAACGGGCTAATAATAGAGGACTCCACGCTGGTAATTGGTAGCTCCCTATACCAAATAGTTGGAGAGAACGCTGGCAGTACAGGGTCCACTCTAGTAGTGTTCAACTTGACCACCGGGAATTACACGACATTCAAAGCCATGTATCCTGGGTATTACCTAGAGGGGACGAACTTCTACAATGATTACATTATAGTTTCGGGCGTCCAGTATTCGTCTCATTCCCTGGCCGTCATAATTCTAAACTCCTCTGGAGCGATGGTATACGACAACATTACTTCAGAGATCGACGCCCAACAGTTTGGCGCAGTAATAACAAACGGGTACCTATATGAGTTCATTAGCAAGGAACAGGAAAGCGGGGTCGTAACTAGTATAGAGGTATTGCAACTAGTCCTTCTTACTACCTCCACTTCTTCGACCTCCACAACGACTTCAACAACAACTACAACCTCCACCACCTCCACTTCGACCACAGCCACCTCTACAACCACCACTTCAACCACCTCCACGACTTCCACCAGTACTACTACAACGAGCAGTACTACAACGACGTCAACCTCCACAACATCCACGACTTCCACCAGTACTACTACAACGAGCAGTACTACAACGACGTCAACCTCCACAACATCCACCTCCACAACCGTTCCACCGAGCTCCACAACTTTGCCTCCCACTACGGTGCCTAAACCAACCACAACCACGACCTCTTTGAATACCCTGCTTGTAGTAGGGGCAGTCATCGTAGTGATAATAGTAGTGGTCCTAGTTGCCTTCTTATTGAGGAGAAGATAAGGGAAAGAGTTTTTAAATTAGGTTCATAAAAAAGGTTGCACTTTTTCGTTACTCCTTTAGAATCCTTACTATGAATTCGTTCTCTCCTCGCTTTATTGAGGTACAAGGATATCCCCTACTTTTACATATGTTTTGAATAGAGGAGTCAAGAGGTTCCTCGTCGCTTATGACCTCTAGTACTTCACCGCTCTTTAACTGGTTTAGGGCCTTTACGACCTCTATTTGAGGCTCTGGACATGCCTCCCCCCTTAAGTCAAGCACTTTCGCAGGTTTAGAATTTCTCAACTTGTCCTCTATTGTCATAATACTACTTCTTTAGAAGCGAGTCTTAAACCTTCTTCATTTTTAAGAAGTTTTTAAGAATTTCTTGATAAAAAAGAACTACAAACCTCGCCTGGCGGGGTTAAGGTTTTAAACAACAAAGACAATTTCCTTTTATGACGCTTTCTTTGGTGAACTAAAGATGAGGGGCGGGAGCCTATTACCCCCGCAATGAGGGAAGCGTCAAAACCGCAGTTGTGAGGCTCTTCCCTAGTGGGTAAACAGAGGAAATTGAGGAAGTTGGCGGACGCAACAGCAAAGCTGTGGAAGGAGACAAACTACGAGAGACAACAATTCTTTCAGCAAAAGAATGTCAACTTTAAGGAAACGTGGAGGAAGTATTACGAGAAGTACAAGACTTTATTGGAAAACCAACGCTCAAGCTGCTTTCAGAAGAACAACTTGGTCGTCCTTCTTCTCGTCATTAAAACAAAAACCGTCATTCGCGAATCACTTCTCACCACCAAGCTATTGGAAGGCGGTAAGAGGAAGTTGATCCTAGTAGTTAGGCAAGATCGTTACGAAGTTGACGAGGAAAGGCACGTCATCTCTCTGAAGGATTGGGAAATGAAGATGCCCTTTGAAGGTTAAGGTGGTTTGGAGTACAAGGACGTTTAGAAATTCGCGTTGAAGGCAACAACTTTTACGCCCACATTTCGTTGACGTTGGTAGGACTGTAGCAAAGAAAAGCGTAAGCCGATGAAGGACTCTCTCGTCGTCCACGGTTTGAGGAGAGAGATTCAAGTTGAGAGACCTAAAGGTAACAAGGTTGCGTCAATTGACATTGGCCTAAACGCGTTGGCTACTGTTGTTGTTGAGGACGGTACTGTTCTCTTTTATAGGGGTTCCATCGTTAAGAGCGAACTTCTACTTTTCAGAAAAAGATCGCCGAACTCGACAAGTTAAAAAGCGAGACAGAAAAGGTTCAAGAAGTGAAAGCTAGGGAAGAAGTGCTGAGGGAAAGGGAAAGAGTATTTGCAAAGTTGTACCGTACGCTTCTTCACTACTACAGAACTTTAGCCTCTCATCTTGCTAAGTCCTTGTGGAATCTTGGCGTTTCAACAGTGTATTTGGGCTATCCTTACTTCATCTCTCAAGATAAGGGTAACAAGTTTACTGCGAACATTTGGTCTTATCGCAAGTTGGTTGATGCTATAGTGAACAAGTTTTACGAATACGGCATAAAGACGTACCTAGTGATTGAGTACAATACTTCGCGGCTCTGCGCTTACCATGATGTTAAGGTTGATAGAAGGCCTAGGGGAGTCGTAAAATGTCCTTTTGGTCATAAGCTTCACAGCGACGTCAACGGAGCGTTAAACATTGTGAAACTTGGAGTGAAGAAGATTGTCGACGCGTTGAAGAAGCCTTTTTCTTTTCTCTTCACATCACGGAGTATCTCCCATAAAGGGGAGTAACGCCTTAGACCTATGCAGAACCCTCGCATGGCGGGGAGGGGTCAGTTTTTCTAAACTAATCTCGCAGACGTCCTTAGGGTCTACCTTAACTTTCTTAACAAGAAATCCTGAGTTCTCAGGAACCACCTTGTGTAGAGAACCCTTTTTAACGGCGAGTAGTATACCCTGAGCTTTACCAGGGAGAGAAACATAAGGATTATCACCTTTATTAAGCTCCTTGATATCTTGCTATCGCTTTCGTCCACTAGGTAGCTTACCTCAACCTCCTTGATCTTGTAGCACCTCCTCCTAAACGCGTAGATCAGATTCACGTCAAATACGAGGTCGTTTATTATGAGCTCGTCGAACACCGAAATCGCCTTCTGCCTGTTCAACAGCTTCACCCCGCTCTGAAAATCCGAGAGCTCCCTTAGGGAGGGAAATAGGAGTTTAGTTAGAAGGATAAACCCATCGTGGAGTAACCTCCTCTTCTTTGACATCCCTACGATTTTCCTCCTAGCCAGTACTAGGTCCGCGTCTGTAAGGAGTATCTTCTTTAGATCCTCTCCCTTTACCGGCATATCAGCGTCAATTAGGAGAACTTTCTCCATAGAGGAGCTCGTTATACCCTCCTTCAATGCCCTTCCCTTACCTAGTCTATCCCCGTACTCCAGTACCTTTACTCCGTACTTCCTGGCTATGTATGGCGTGTTGTCTTCGCCGTCAAAGACCACAATTATCTCCGAATGGGGCAACATCTCCTTTAAGGAAGTTAGAGTTCTGTCAATCCTCTTCTCCTCATTGTACGCTGGGATGACAATAGATATCATTTTATTGGGATTTTTCTATTCTATTAAAAAGGCTTTGCTCTTCCTTCTTCATTTCTTCAGATAATAGTTTGTCCATGGAAAGATTCACGTATATGAACTAATAACTACTGAGAACTCTCGTCCTTCCTTTTCGCGCTGATCTCCTCCACTCTTCCCAAGATCTCTGGGCCCAAATAGGCGGCAAGTGCAAGTGACACGGCTCCCGTGAGCGAGGTGAGAAGCACTGTAAAGTCCTGCTTAACGATCGAGAGCGCGGATATGGTACCTAGAAAAGCAGCTGCAACCAAGAGCGAGTACTTATCGTACTTGGAGGCTATTATTAAGGGGACGATCAGGGGAGGGAACACCGCTATTAGGTACCCAATGCCTATGGAGATGAGCGTTAGCTTTGGCGTAAGCGATTTCCACACTAACGGAATCACCATGGCTGGTATCAAGAGTAAGGCGTACTTAAACCCCTCAAAGTACAAGGCTATCATAGAGAATGGGAGGACAAAGGGGTAGAATAACGCAAAGCCTAGCGAGAGGAAAATGGCTGGTATCTGGGAGTAGGGGTAGAGGAGCACGGAAAGGGTAGAAAACGCGGAGAGGTAGCCCACTTCCTTCAACTTTAGCCTATCCCCAAGTATTGCCCCGAGAACTCCCGAGAGCAAGTAAAAGTAGGTGACGTCGTAGAACTGGGGGTAGAAGCAGCTAGCTATTAGGAAGGCTAAGGCTGAGATAACTACGCCCCTGTATTCTATGGAGGAAATCAAAACAAGGGTCATAGTTAATACCAAGAACTCTACCAACGGGGAGTAAGCCATAGATGGAAAAGCGATGCTGGCCGAAAAAAAGGTCGAGGTGGACACCTTGTTGAACTTGACGCTTAACAAGAGGAGTGGATACGAAATTATAACAACTAGTGCGTATAACTTATAGGCTGGGTGAACGGCGGTAGCCACCAAGTAGACTGGAATGACTGCAGGGATAGTTCTCCACTCCCTAAACCACGAAAGCACTCCAAGTAGCGCGAACGTAGAGGAGAGGAACTCCGGGAAGCTCAACAGGATTGACAGAGCTACGCCCGCAGTGGCCAGTATCGACGTAACACTAAACTTCATACAATTGGATGCGAACGCCTAGATATAAGCGTTGGGGACCTCGTCATTCCTCGTGCACTTTCCTCAAGTAGCTGTAGTATGCGTCAGAAGTCTTGTCCCAGTCGTAGTTAAGGGACTCCTCGTAACTGCTCCTCCAGAGCTCCCTCACTTCACCGCTTTCCACGACCTCCTTTACCCTTTTCGCCATACCCTCTACGTCCTTGTACTCCACGAGGTAACCGTTTACCCCTTCCTTTACTACTTCCGGCAGGGATCCGCGCTTATACGCTATAACGGGAGTCCCGCACGCGTTTGACTCCACAGTCACCATGCTCCAACCCTCTATGAAAGAGGTGACCAAGGTAATCCAAGCTGACTGATAGAGCTTCACTTTCTCCTCCTCAGATACCCTGCCTAGGAATACACCTCCTATTTCCTCCACTTCCCTCTTGACTTCGCGCTCGAGCTCCCCGCCTCCTGCTACTACGAGCTTCATCCTAGTCCTCTTGGCTATCTCTACTGCGTCCAAGGGGTTCTTGTACTTCTTCATCCTACCTATCCACAATAGGGTAGGCTCTTCTGACTTCTTGCCCGGTCTGAACTTCTGGTGGTCTATGCCATTCAATATAGTCGTGATCTTCTCTGGGTCTACGCCCAGCTTCTCTGATAGATCCCTCTTTGTCGTGTTGGACACGGCAATTACTCTGTCGTACTTCCCGATGTCTCTCTCAAGCGTTGTTACTGTCCACGCCTTGAACTTGTTGAGTTCGTAGTATACCACCTCCTGGTGTACGTGGTGCACCAAGGCTATAGCCTTCTCGTTGACGAGGAAGGAGTAGAAGGGGACAGCGTGTGCAATGCTGTCCACGACTATCTCGTGATTCATAGCCTCTTTAATGGAGTACAAGTGCAGGGTTAGAGGGTTTCCCCTTCTCTTTATCCTTATGCCCTCTATCTCGTCTTCCCCCTCCAGCCCCTTGACTCCCTCAGAGAGCCAGGTTACCTTTACACCCTTCTTCACTAACCTCTTGCCGACTTGGTATAAGACCTCCTCTGCGCCTCCAGCCTTGGGGTGCTTAGGGTCCCTGTGGTTTACTATTAGTAAGTCCACTTTCCTCTCTTAGCAGTCTAGCTAAAAACGGTTACAGTAGGTCCAGCTCTTGAATAGCCTTATTAAGTTAACAACATACTTTGGTTGATCTAAAAATGAAAGCTTCTTCGGCTATCGCAGCCTTAATCGTGGTCGTCGTTTTGCTCGGGGCCGTGTACTACTTATACGAGCAGGGCTACTTCTATACGGTCTCGGTAAGTGGGATTAACGTGGAGTACACCAATAACTTCCTCATAAAACACGTTAGCGTCAAGGCAATAAACACCCAGATCTCCACACACGGAGGAGGTACCTTCCAGATCACCTTGACCTTCACCGATAACGGCTTCCTCCCTGTCAAGCTGACTTCCGCAAACGTCTCAGCCCCCTTCCAATTGTTGTACACATCGCCCCCATTCCCCATATCCTTAAACCCTGGAAACAACGTCAGTATAACCTTCTCCATTAAGGCCCCAATGGAGAGCTACACCGGTACCCTGACGATATACGTGAACGGTACTGTGTAAGAACGCCCTTGTATGGGGCCTTCTGAGGGAAAAAGAAAGTTAGACCTCTTTTTCCTTAAGTATGTCATCAATGATAGTGGTGGGAGACCCCCTGTCCTCTATCCTAGCCTTAGCTGGTATAACTTCCTTGTAGCTCTTGGCTGACTCTGCTATCCTTTCCTCGAACGTGGGAACTAGGTCGTTCCTGTAGAACACTCCTATGGGTATCCTCTCGCCCCACTCCATGGACTTCAGCATTGCCTTCGCCATCTTCTCTCCCTTTTCCTCCTCCTTCCTGACCACGGGGTCCCAGTCAGGCAGGTTGTCTAACTTGTAAATCCTCTTGTCAAAGTACTCCTTGGTGAATATGTCGTTGTAGGTCGGACACGGCTGGAGGACTTCAATTAAGCTCAGCCCCTTCCTAGAGAACGCCATCTTCATGAGCTCCTTCAAGTGCTTTACGTCATACGCGTAGCCTCTTGCAACGAACGTGTAGCCAGAGGATATGGCCAAAGTTATTGGGTTTACGTCGTCGTTGATGTTTGATTTGGGCAGGGACTTTGTCTTAAGCCCCCTCTTCAGTGTTGGGGAAGCTTGTCCCTTGGTGAGCCCGTACACCCCGTTGTTGTGCAGGATTACTGTCAAGCTGACGTTCCTTCTGCCAACGCTCACGAAGTGCCCTACGCCAATACCTAGGAGGTCGCCATCCCCTCCGTTCACTATCACCGTGAGCGAGGGGTTAGACAGCTTTATGCCAGTGGCAAAAGTAATAGCCCTACCGTGTAGCGTGTGGACTCCAGTGATGGGGATCCTGAAGAAGTGGGGAGTCTTGCCAGAACAGCCTATCCCTGAGACAACTACTACTTTCTTCGTGTCCAGCTCCAGCTCCTGGATTGCTTGCTGTTCAGCGTTTAATATCCCGAAGTTACCGCAACCGGGGCACCAGTCGTTCCACTCGGGCTTCCATTCACGCTCCGCCATTTAGCACCACCCTCTTCTCTCCCTTCAAGGCCTTGAGCAGGCCCTCCTCTACTTCGTCCCTTGCCATGGGCCTCCCGTTCCACTTCAACACGTAGTGGGTAGGCTCTATCCCCGTCTTCTCCTTCATTATCTCCCCAGCCTGGCCCTCGTAGTTCCCCTCCACGTCTATTACTACCTCCTTGTCCTCAAGTAGCTTCTTTAGTAGGCTGGACGGGAAGGGACTGAACATCCTCAGCTGGATCACTTGTACTTTCAGCCCTTCTTTCCTCTTTAGCTCCTCAATAGCGTCCAGAACTGCGCCCTTGGGTGATCCCCAAGTTATTACCGCGATCCTCGAGTCCTCTCCAAACAACTTTATCCTCTCCTCCTCTGATATATCCCTGTCAGCTGTCTCCAACTTCTTCATCCTCTTCTGGTACATCTTAGTCCTGTTAACTGGTTCCTCAGATATGTGACCCACCACGTTGTGCTCGTCTCCAGTGTAGAACATGAAGGCGTCACCTAGCACTGCCCTAGGGGATACGCCGTCGTCCGTGAAGGTGAACCTCTGGTAGAAGTGATCGGAGGGAGTTATTAGCTTACCCCTGTCTATCCTGATCTTCTCCAGACCCAGTTCCTCAACGTCGATTATCGAGTAAGCGTTAGCCAAAGCCTTTTCTACTAGATGGATAACGGGGGTCTGGTACTTCTCCGCCAAGTTGAAAGCCCACACGGCGTCCTGGAAAGCCTCCACGTGATCCCCTGAGGCTATGACTATCTTGGGAAACTCGCCGTGCCCAACGTTCATGGCGAACTTTAGGTCAGCCTGGGAAGTCCTAGTAGGTAGACCCGTTGAGGGACCTCCCCTCATGTAGAAGGTGACCACCACTGGCACCTCGTTCATCCCAGCCCAGCCCAATCCCTCTGCCATGAGGGAGAACCCTGGGCCAGAAGTCGCAGTTGCGGACCTAGCTCCAGTTAAGGCTGCGGCAGTGGCCATGTTGATCGCGGCCAGCTCGTCCTCAGTTTGTACTACCACTATAGTCCTCTTCCTCTTGTCTCCCGTCGCTGGGTCTGCGTACCACACTTCCTGGTGTGCCTCTATGTAGGTGCTCTCGTCGCTAGCCGGGGTTATTGGGTAGTAACTCTGGAACTCCAAGCCGCCGTAGATCTTGCCCATGGCGACTGCTGTGTTCCCGTCCACCTGAATTCTCCTCTTGGCCGTCCCTGGGACGGGTAGGCTGAGCTCGGGTTTTACCCGCGAGAAGGTCGTCTCCACGGCTATTTCGTTTAACTTGAGGAAAGTCTCTTGCCTGAACGTCCTCTCTATTGCCCTTGTCAAGTTCTCCTTGGGTAGGCCCAACAAGGCGTAGGACACGGCTATGGCGGTGGTGTTCTTGGCCCTCTCCGCGACCGACAGGGGGATCTTCAGTTTGGACGCCACTTCTCTTATTACTTCGTCGTAGTCCACTGGGATTAGCTTAACCCCGTTAGACTCCATGTACTTTAGCGCTCCGCTCACGCTCTTCTCCAGTCCTTCCTCCTCAAGCAATTTTCCTACCCTTTCAGCGACCTCTGGCTCTATGCTCTGGACGTTGTCCAAGGAAGTGTTTACTACGCCAGTGTTGTAGATGGCTATCCTAGTTACGTCGGTGAAGTGGTGGAAAATTGTCTCCGCGTCAAAAGAGGCCAAAATGTCCACCTTGTTTGAGATGCTCCTAGCCCTCACATCACTGATCGTCAAGTTGAAGTAGCTGTGCCTCCCCTTGATATTGGAGTAGTACTCCCTGTTGCCGTAAATGTAAAAACCGAGCGAGGCTAGGGCGTTGCCAAAGACGTTGGCTGAGGTGTCTATCCCAGACCCCTGTGCCCCACCTATCATCCATGAAATTCTCATGATCACTCAGTATATAATAGGCGTTTGAGTATTTAAAATATAGATAGAAATAAACAAATGTTTACTATAAAAGTTTAAACAGGCTATGTGCAGTTATGATGAATCCTTGTTTTCTTTTCCCTCTTTTTCCTCCCTTTCTATCCTCTTGACCTCCCCCCACGTGTAGCGTACCCCTGTACCCACCATAAGCCCAAAGCCAACTATGCCCAAGAATGCGGAGATGGGCCCCCTCGTCTTGAGAGAAGCTATTACCATTACCAGCCCCATAAGCTCTAGTATTACGTACAAAAACCGCATACTAACAAATGAATTTCCACACCAAATAAATCTAGTTTTAAATACTTAAGTGAACACATACTTGTATGAAGCTGATCTCAACACTGGGGACCAGTCCAGGAGGTATTTTTGAGACCTACGTGAACTTGATGTTAGGGAACTACGATGCGGGAGGGGAAAATGCGGGCAGAGTGCAGATACAGGAGATATACGTCATCAGGACCAACGACCCTGACGTGGACTTCGCGTGGAAGTTGCTTAAGGCGATCTTCGTCTGTTGTAGGGCAGAGAAAAACGGCCAGGGGCAGGTGACGCTCGTCGACATACCCTTAAACGTCAACGACATAAACAGCAGGTCGGACTTTCAAACGTTCAACAACGCCGTTAAGAACAGGATAAACGTCGGCGACTACGTTGACGTGACGGGAGGTAGGAAGTCCATGAGCGTGGCCGCTGCCCTAGCTGCGTTAAGCCAAAGGGCTCACGTGGTAAACACCATCATACCCCAAGAGGAATTAAACAGGATTCAAGGGCTTGTGAGGAAACTGAAGGAGAAAAAAGGAGAGATAGAGTCATTGGGCAATAAAGGACTAACTCAGAGCACAAAAAAGGAGTGCGAAAGCCTAGGTATATGCGAACTGGTCTCAAACAAAGCTAGGACTATTCTCCTTATTTAGATTTCTGTTCCTGCCTTTTTGTAGGTACTTCCTTGACCAGCTTCTCCGTCTCCGAGGGCCTCCACGGCTCCGCGTTAGTGCCAAACTTGGCGTTGTTCTTCATCCCTGCTAGCCTCTTTGCCACTTCTTCAGCGTAGTTGAGGTCGTAGAGCCTCGAGAACATTATACGCTGTGCTGCAGGGCTCCCAGCGCCGTGTACGGACTCTATCATGAATGCTACTCCTAAGCTCACGTTCTCGACCAACCTCACCATCCTTAGCCTATCCTCAGCTGTGAAGCCCTCTATTCCTTGTAAGTACTTAGCCAGCAACTCCTTTAGCTTGGGGTTCTTGAGGTCCCACTCGCTCGGTGCTGTACCCAAGATGCCTCCTGCGATGTCTATTGCCAGCTGGGTTATCTGGGACGGGAACCTCGTCACTAGGTGCTTGGTCACGTTTGCCTGCATCGGGTTTACCCACCAGCAGTTGTGGCAGAGCTGTACCGCGTTCAGACTGGCTGCTATCCCAGCTGCGTACATGGTCTCGGTCAGGAATATCTCCTCGTTGAGCTTGTCCTGCACGTGGGAGGCCTTCTCTACGCCTATCTGTTTTGCCAAGTTGTACGTTGCACCTATTATGACGTCTCCAAGTCCCGCCTTACACCCTCCGTAACCCTGCCTGTGGTAGGCTGCGAATACCTCTACCAGCTGGCTCGTGAACTCCCAGTCCCTCAGCAAGAACACCCTTTCCATTGGGACGAAAACGTCGTCGAAGATCACTAGTCCCTCGTGGTTGTAGTAGTAAGGCAGGCCGTCTATCTCCCCGTTCTCGAACCTCCTAGCGTCGTTCAACTGCCTGCCCACGATTATCTTTATCCCCTCAGTGTCCGTGGGTATGGCAAACGCCACTGCGTAGTCCTGGTCCTCTGGTCCCATTGCCCTAGTAGGAAGTACCACTATTTCCTCGCTCGCTGCAACTCCAGTGATGTTTGCTTTTGCTCCGGACACTATTATTCCGTCGCTCCTCACTTCCTTGACCCTCACGTAGGCGTCCCTGTTGGGTTGCTGACTAGGCTTCAACGTCCTTATTCCCTTCGCGTCTGTCATTGCCCCAGCCAACGCTAAGTCCTTCTTCTGTACCGTCTTCAAGTACTCCACGAACTTCTCCTTTGGCTCGGTCTTACCTTTCTGGGCCATTATGTTGGTCATGATCCAGAGCGTGTTCAGTGCGTCAAACCCCACACACCTCTGGAAGCACGCCCCAACCTTGTGGCTTATTTTCCTCAGTAGCTTTACCTTCGCCGCCAAGTCCTCCGGCGACCTATGGATGTGGTTAAACCTGTTTACCTCCTCGTTTATGAACGGGCTCCACGCCCTAGCCAACTCCTTGGTGTCCTCATCCCACGCAGCGTCGTACGTGGCCTTAAAGGCCATTACTGAGGGCTTTAAGAAGGGATTTGTGGTTACGTCCTTTACCTCCTGTCCCATTACGTAAATTTCAGCCTTATGCCTTACCTTGATAGCTTCCAGATACTCCTCTGGTCTACGAACTGTCATGTAGACATCTCTGTATTTAAAGTTTTTAAACTTTTGTATAAGCTCTCTTTTTTCTGAAAAAAGTAGGACGAATTAGGAGTAAATAAGAAAAATATAAAATAATATTATTTTCAAATAATTTTGTTCTTCACGAATAAGGTTTATAAATTTTTCTGACAAAAATAGGCTATGTCAGTGGAGAGGCGACTCAAAGAGAGCAACGTAAACGTACTGAGGTTCACTTGGGTGGGACTAGACGGCTACATTAGGTCAAAGGGGGCATACGTGTCGCACGTAGACGAGCTATTGAGGACTGGGATAGGGCTCACAAAGGCCATGTTCAGCTTCACTCCCATGGACACCCTGTCGCCTTACGGCTCCTTTGGCCCCCAAGACGAGGACGTCTTCCTCGTCCCTGACTTGTCCACCTTGACAATTTTCCCGCCTTCAGCAATGGTAATAGTCGACGTGTACAGCCAGGGAAAGCCTTGGGAGCTTGACGCGAGGTCGAGGCTTAAGAGTAAGCTGGAGAAAGTACTGGAGGACTACGGGCTCGCCTTCATGTCGTCGTTTGAGGTGGAGTTCTACTTGGTAAAGGACAGAAAACCCATGGACGACGCCAAGTGCTTTGACTCGTCAGCCTTCTACCACAACCCAGTGATAGACGAGGTGGTCAAGACGCTCACGAACGTCGGGATCGACATTTTAAGGGTTATAAAAGAGTACGGGCCAGGACAGTACGAGCTGGACGTGGCCCACAAGGACGCGCTGAGGGCGGCCGACGAGTTCGTCATAATCAAGGAGGTGGTCAAGCAGATCGCTACCAAGTACGGGGTGGAAGCGAACTTCATGCCAAAGCCCTTCAACAAGCTTGCGGGCTCCGGGCTCCACTTGAATATTAGCGCGTGGAGGGAGGGGAAGAACGCCTTCTACGACCAGAGGGACCCCTATGGGCTGAGCGAACTGGCGTACAACTTCATCGGCGGTCTCATAGAGCACGCGAAGTCTTTGACGGCAATAGCGGCGCCAACGGTAAACTCGTACAAGAGGCTGGTCCCAGGCTCTTGGGCTCCAACTAAGATCGCGTATGGCTACAACAACAAGTCAGCGATGGTCAGGATTCCCACGTCCTATCCATCAATGCAAGCCGTGGACAGAAGGGTGGAGTACAGGGTGCCTGACCCCTCTGTGAATCCCTACCTCCTCACGCTCGCAGTAATAGAGGCCGGCCTTGACGGAATAGAGAGGAGGATTAACCCGGGGAAGCCCTTGAACGAGAACGCCTACCTGAGGAAGGACGTGGAGAACATACCGAGGAACTTGAGGGAGGCGTTGAACTCCTTGGAGAAGGATTCCTACCTCATGGAGAGGCTCGGTAGCCTGGCCAGGGAGTTCATAAACGTAAAGATGGCCGAAGTGGAGGAGTACGAGTCCCTGGTCACCGACTGGGAGTACGAAGTGTACAGGAAGATCTGAGATGATAGACTCCCACTGCCATTGGTTCTTCCCTAGGGTGATGGATGAGAAGGAATTCATCATGGCCTCCGCGGAGTCGTGGAGGGAAGGGGAGGTAAACGCCGACGTCGTGGAGATGAACAGGTGGAGGCCATTTTACCTCCTTTTGAGGAGGGAGATGCGGAAGTTCCTGGGGGAGGACTTCATCTCCGAGAGGAACAAGCTCATCAGGGACGACCCCGTGACCTACTTGAAGAGGTTACTGGACGACGCCAAGGTGACGGGACTTGTGATAGACGAGGGCTTTGGGGAGAAGAGGGGAGAAATCCCGGTGAGGTATAAGCTACTGTTCAGGATCGAGAAAGTGGTGAACGAGCTGTTCTCCATGCCCTTTGACAAGGCAATAGAGCGCTTTGAGGAGACCCTCAGGAGGAAGGTGAGGGAAGAGGGCTACGTCGGCTTCAAGAGCATCATAGCATACAGGACGGGGCTGAAGGTGACGTGCGACGAGGGGAAGGCAATGGAGGACTTCCTGTCGAGGGAGGAGGATTGGTTCGGGAGGAAGGCCAAGGGCTTTAGGGACTACCTCTTCTGTAAGACCATGGAAATAGCCAAGGAGGAAGGGGTACCCTTCCAAGTGCACACGGGGGCCGGGGACAGGGACATTAAGCTCGAGCTAGCTAGGCCCTCGTACCTAACGGACCTGGTGAGGAGATACGAGGGGAGGATTGTGTTTGTCCACTCCGGCTACCCCTACCATAGGGAGACGAGTTGGATGAGCTATCTCTTCCCCTCGGTCTACCTAGACCTCTCCCAAGTTACCCCCTTTGCCCCCCTCGGGGGGTTAAACGCTCTGGAGGAAGTCCTCGAGGTCGCCCCATTCAACAAGGTGATGTACGGAAGCGACGCCTTTGACCTCCCCGAGATAGCGTGGTTAGCTGGGAAGGTCTTTCCCAAGTACCTTAACAAGGTTTTGGACAAGATGGAGGAGCTGGAAATAGTGGACGGCGAGGAAAGGAAGGAGGTAGAGGAAATGATATTAACCAAGACCGCCGAGAGGTTATACAAGTTCTGACATGGAACTCGAAAGGCTAGTATCGGAGCTCGTAAAGTTTAGGACTTACTCAAGTCAAGAGTTGAGGGAGTGCGCCTCGTTCATAGCCGAGTACTTCAAGGACCACGGCTACAGCCCAAGGATAAAGGAATACGAGCCAGGGTATCCAGTGGTCATAGTGGACAACGGGAAGGGAGGTAGGCAAGTCCTACTCAACGGCCACTTTGACGTCGTCCCTCCCGGGGACTTAAATAGGTGGAGCGTTGACCCCTTCTCCGGAGTCGTGAAGGGAGGGAAGGTGTTCGGCAGGGGCTCTGCGGACATGAAGGGAGGGCTTGCCGTGCTGATGGAGGTATTCGCTGAGGTAGCAGAAAAGGTCGACTACAGTCTGGTCTTCACGGCAGTACCAGACGAGGAGACCGGGGGACAGAGGGGGGCTAGGCACCTCTCAGAGGAGTTCAGCCCTACCTTTGTGATTGTAGGCGAGCCGACCCAAGGGATGGTGAACGTCGGGGAGAAGGGGCTGTTCCAAGTAAAGGTAATAGAGAGGGGAAAGAGCGCCCACGGTAGCACCCCTTCTCTGGGGGAGAACGCCATAATGAAGCTGGTGAAGGATCTGGAGGCACTCGAGGGGGTAACCAAGATCGTCACCGAGTTGCAAGAGGTGTTGGAAGCGTCAAAGGCTTTGGCCAAGGTGGATCCATTAATAGCAAAGGAGTTGCTCCACGTCTCGTTTAGCCCTGGGGTAATTAAGGGCGGAGCCAAGGTAAACGTGGTCCCAGACTACGCTGAGGCAGAGGTGGACGTGAGGGTGCCACCAGGAGTCCCACTAAAGCGGGTAGAGGAGTACGTGAGGGGCTCAGTGAGGGGGGAGGTACAAGTAATCGACTCCTCAGAGCCTACCATAAGTAGGGGAGAGCTCGTCGAGAAGTTCAAGAGGGCAGTGGGCGGGGAGGCCTACATCTCGACCTACGCTACTGACGGTAGGTACTTTAGGTTCAAGGGAGTTCCCACGGTCGTTTACGGCCCGGGGGAGCTTAAAGTTTTGCACTCCTACGACGAGTACGTCAGCGTGGAGGAGCTAAGGCTTACCGAGAAGAGGGTAAAGGAGTTCCTACTGGGCTTCTGAGCCTCTTTTTTCCTCCTCTGGCCCGCTCCTCACCACGTCCAGGGCCTCGGCGTAGAAGAAGCCCAGTATTATCCAACCGAACATCATATTCTCTATGTAGGGGCTCACGCCACTTACTAAGGATCCCACGAAGACTGCAAGGGATATCAAAGTGGCTATTGCTCCCACAGTTACCTCTATAACGTGTTTGACCAGCCTCTTTGACGCTAGCCTTATCAAGGAAAGGTCTGCAGATGAATGGATGAAGATGTTTGAGAGTCCAGCTAGGGCTCCAAGTGTTACGAACGTGTCGTATATTCCAAAGTACTTGGTCATGAGGGTAAGCACCGAGATAAAAATGACTGAGACAAACAGCTCTGCCATAAGGGGCTTTCCCTTAACCTCCTTTGCGAGAACCCTAGGGAAGATCCCGTCCTCTGCCATTGCCTTTATCGTCCTGGAGTTGGCCAAGATATAGCTCACTCCTCCAAGGGTTCCGTCGTTGAGGGAGATGAACGCCATTACTACTAGGCCCCCTAGGCCAAAGCTACCTAATAGGAACTCCACGAGGTTCCCCGTGAAGTCAATGGCGCCCAACGAGAAGAAGAAGAGAGTTGCTAGCCCTCCTCCGACTAGGAGAACTAGGATCGACGCCTTCCCTATGTCGCTGCTTTTAGCTTCCCCTCCTAGAGGGGCAATCGAACCGTAGCCCGTGGGTATCCCAAGCCCAAAGAGCACTGCCTCGGGCAAGTTGGGCGAGAACTTGACAGGGTCGTAGAAGTGCCAGTGAGAAACGAAGAGGAAGTACACCGAGAGTAGTCCCAACGCAGCCATCTCCACTATTGACATTACCATGGCGTACTTGGACGACACTTTTACTCCAGCGATGACAATAGCAGAGGCAAGGGCGGATATGACTAGGGCAAGTAAAGCTTGGTTAAAACCCGTAATGGCGTAAAGCACGTATGCCCCTCCAGAGAGCAAGGTACCTCCGTAGGAAAGGGCGTAAAGAAGGTATATCCACCCGGTCTCTAGTCCCATCCTAGAGGTGAGGCCGTAGTAGGCGTAGACGTAGTACCCTCCTCCTCGCCTAAATCTATTGGCGAGGAAGTAAACGACAAGGCCGTTAAATAGGACGACGAAGGTAGCTATTAGCATGGCAAAGGCACCCGCAGTGTGGACCTCCGATATCATCACAGTGCCGAAAGTTAGCAGAGATATGATTGGGGCTTGGCCTCCAAACGATATGAAGAAGAGGTCGAGGAGGCCAAGCCCCTTTTCGGTCTTCTTGTTGCTCACCGCTTTTTTGGCTTCCACAGTCTAATTCTACGTATAAGGGAAATAAGCGTTTGCAAAAAACGAAAAATGCCTTAGACTACAAAATGTCATAAGAAGAGAAGCGACCAGAGCGAGATTTATACTAGGAGACGATATGCAGTTCTCGTTCCCTTTGCAAAAAACGAGCTCGGAAAAGTCCCCGTCTGCTGGGATTGAATACGCGTAATGTGGTGGAAGGGAGTCTTTTCGAGGAGGGACGAGAAAATTGGTAAAAGCCCACGTTTAGGCCTCCGAGTAGAAAGTCACGCATCGTTTATGTGTTGACCATGCATCTAGTACGGGAAGACGTCTTAAAGGGTTAAAAATACTTATCCTTATCAGTTAAAAAATAAATACTAAATTCAGGAGAGGATCGCGAACTCGACAAGTTGAAGAGCGAGGCTGAGAAGGTTGATGAATTAAACGCTAAGGATGAGGTGTTGAGGGAAAGGAAAAGATTATTCACTAAGCTTTACCAGGCTTCTTCACTACTACAGAACTTTAGCATCTCACCTCACCAAGACTTTGTGGTCTCTTGGCGTCTCCACAGTTTACTTGGGCTATCCTTACTTCATTCCTAGGATAAGTGTAACAAGTTTACTTCAAATTTGGTCTTTTCGCAAGTTGGCGCGTTAGCGAACAAGTTTTACGAGCACGGCGTAAAGACGTACCTAGTTGTTGAGTACAATACCTCGCGTTTCTGCGCTTACCATAACGTTAAGGTTGGCAGAAATCCCAGGAGTGTCGTTAACTGTCATTTTGGTCGTAATTGTCCTTTTGGTCGTAAACTTCACAGCGACGTCAACAGTGCGGTAAACATTGTGAAACTTGGAGTGAAGAAGATTGTCAACGCTTTGGCTCTTTCCTTTCTCTTCACATCACGGGGTATCTCCTTTAAGGGGGAGTAACGCCTTAGACCTAGGCAGAACCCTCGCAGGGAGGGGAGTAGGTCAGAGTTGACCTTTTTTCCTTCCCCTCATACTTTTCGTTTATGGACGTTCACAAAATTTTACAACACGAAGAACCCTTCTTCAAGTTCTTGGGCCTAAAGGTCCTAGAAGTGAGGGAGGGCTTCGCGAAGTTGGAGCTGGAGTACAAGGACGAGCTGACCAGGAGAGGGAGGGTGCTCCACGGCGGAGTCATAATGTCGTCCATTGACTACGCTGGGGGGATCGCTACAATGACGGTCAACAACGGAGTGGATCAAGTCACGCAGGAGCTCAAGGTGAACTTCTTGGAGCCTATGTACAAGGGGCCCTTTACGGTTGAGGCTAACGTAGTGAGGAGGGGCAGGACTGCGGTGGTGGTCGAGATAAGGTTCATGGACTCCGAAGGAAGGCTGGGGGCAATCGCGTTGGGCACGTGGTACATCTTGAGGGAAAAGAGAGTCACGGGGAATAGGGAAGGAGAAGCGTAAAAAGCTTTGACAAAAAAGATTAAGCCTTGAGCGCCCCTTAGAACAGGAAGATGTATATTAGCCTCGTAAACGCGTGGGCAAGGAGGAACATAGCTTCGTAGCCTGAGTCGCCTAGGCTTACGTTAGTGGAGACCAGGGTCATGGACAGAGTTGAAGTGCTCACTACGGTGTGCGTCTTGGTCGTCCCCATGAAGCTGTACGTAGTGGTAGTGGTCTTAGTGGAGTTGCTCGTCAAAGAGTACAGGATTCCGGTGATGAAAGTCTTGGCTAGGGTTTCCTGATGCCCCTCACTGTCTACTACCAGGCTAGCTCCTAGGAACGACGCGTTAAGTTTTGACGTGTAGGTCTTGGTCAGTTCGTACTCGTGACCTAAATACGTGTTGTCATTGAAGGATATCATTACTAGGCCCACGGGTCTGTAGTTAACGTGATAGGTTACATTCAAGAAGCTGGACGTGAAGTTATCGGTGAATGCTTTAGTGAAGTTAAGGAGTTGGGTCAAGTTGAACTTCTCTATTGAGCTGACGAGGCTCTCGTTGCTGTAGTACGTAAACGTGTAGTTGACGCTGTGGAAAGCCGAGTAGCTGAACATCCCGGACACGTTTACCTCCTTTGTGCCCACTACCTTTATCTCGTTTAGGTACTTACCGGAGGACGCCAGCGTTGAGTTTATCAACAAGGTCCCGACCAAGCTAGTGGTGGAGTTGTAGTCTTTGGAGTGGGTTTGCGACACGTAGACTACCTTGTACTCTAAGTAGGAGTATGCACTCCCCGTCTGGGAGAACGCTAACGGAGCCAGCAACAGAGGTACTATGAATAGCAAGACTAGGAGTGACTTGCTCATATCTCTATGTTAAGGGGCACAGGTTATAAACGTTTGCCAAAGACCTCTTACATACCGCGTAAGATCTCCACCATCTCCCTAGCGTTCTCTAGCATGAAGTGGTCGTTGTTGAAGAAAACGTAGATGTCCTTTGGCTTGAGTTCAACGACTTTCTTTGCCACCTCTACTAGTTCCTCCCTCGAGTACTGGTAGTTGTACCACTCCTCCCTACCGTGCATCCTCAAGTATACCTTGCCTGTGGTGTTAAACAAGTAAGTCCCCATGGGGGAGTCTATCGACACGACCGTGCAGTCAAGGGGAGGCATGTTTTGGAACCAGCTCTCGTGTCTGAACTCCACTGCCATCCTTTCCCCAAGAAGGGAGGCGAACTTCTCCACCCTCTTCACGTTCTCCTCGGTCATCTTGAAGCTGGGTGGCATCTGGAACAAGTAAAAGTCGGGCTTCAGCTCCTCCATCAGCGAGAAGAACCTATCCCAAGGTTGCGTGTCGCTCAGCCTCTTGACGTGAGTGATGTACTTGTGGACCTTCACTGCCCACTTTACGTTGTACTTGCTCCATCCCTTAACCTGGTTCTTGAAGGGGAAGCGGTAAAAGCTCATGTTCAGCTCCACCGCGTTTAGCCCAGAGTTCTTAACGTACCAGTCCAAGCTGTTGCCCTCGTTCCAGTCGTACGTCCAGCCGGAGGTACCTACAAATATCATAGGAGTTATAGGAAAGGGTAGGATAAACGCTTTGTTGACCAAACCGTTATTACCTTTCCCTCGAGTTTAGAACTATGGACTGGGAGAGACTGGGGGAAAAGTTCTACAGTTACGACGAAGAGGTCAAGGACGCCGTCTACTTTGTGCTCAAGTCCAGCGAGAGGGAGGACAGACAGTCTAACGTGATATCCTTCTTCACTGGCGTCGGGAGGGCGCTGGACAAGCTAGACGCCGAGTGGATTAAGAGGTTTGCGAGCGAGTGCGATGACTATCCACCAATATGCGAGGGGATAGCCAGGGGGATGGCGGGGCTCACGTCTTTAAGCCACGACAGGGTAGACGCGCTCCTTTCCTCTAGAACCAGTGCAGTGTTCGTCCTCTCCAAGGTGGACTTGTCTAATCCCTCGTTAAAGGATCTGGTATTGGGGGCAATAGACAGGGTCAAGGACGAGAGGAACCTCGGAGAAGTGGGGAGGAATTTCGGCCAGAACTTCCACAAGGCGTTGAAGGAGGTGAGGGAAAAGGTGGGCGTCCTCCTCTCAAACCCCTCCTTCGCCTACGAGTTCCTCAAGGTTGTCAACTTCTCCTACTTCTCCGATATCTACAACTTCTCTGGGGAGGTCAACGAAGTACTGGGGGAGAGGATACTACAGCTAACCGACTTCCAGAGGAGGAAGCTGTTGCAGAAGAGCGATAGGTGGCTGGGAGCTGGCGTGGGGAAGGTCTTTGACTCCCTCCCCTTCGAGCTGAGGAAGGTCGTGATAGAGAAGTTCAGCAACTACAGGGAGTTCGCGTTAGGACTCATAAGGTCGCTGGACTTGAACGACCTCTCAGACGAGGAACTGCAGACAGTGATGTCCTCCTGCCTAAAGGACAGCGACCTCTCCTTTCTCTTGGGCAACAGCCTAGGCAGGAACTTCCCTTCGCTTAACGAGGACTTGAAGTCCCTTGCAGAGGAGCTCTCCTCAAAGAGCGTGGACGTGGCTAGGGGTCTGGGAAACGGATTCTCAGTCCTTTTCACGAGGTTCTTCGATTTCTACTTCTCAAGGGACGTGAGCGAGGAGGACGAGGTAAGGGTGATGCAGATAGCTTTGAACAACGAAAACGTTGCCAAGGAGATGCTAAGGAACATGAACTTCCTCGCGGTGAGGAGGAAGGACTTGTTGCTTAAGCTTATACTGAAGCACGTGGAGTTCGTGGACGACTTCTTGAAGGCTGTGGGCAGGAGGATAGGAGAGTTCGAAGTAGAGGACGTCTTTAAGCTGAGGGACCACCTCAGGGTAATAGGGAGGCTCTACTGCGAGAACATTCCCTCCCTCTCCCCAGAGAAGAGGAGGAAAGTGCTCGAGAAGCTAAATGACCCTGAGTTCTATCAAGGCTTCGTTGAGTGTAACAGACTCTCTTGATTTTTATCGCCCTCCAGTCCAACGCTTAAGAGTTATTTTCTACGAAGGGAAATAGATCTTATGTGCGATTACAAGGTCGTGGAGATAGAGAGACCTGTGAGGAACGTCAGTAAGGTGGCCCTTATACCCAGGGAGGAGTTCAACAAGTTCTCGCAGGAGAACTACTTGAACGTGCTGAGGTTCACCAAGGAGAAGCTAAACATGAGCAAGAGCTACTATTATTACATCCTGGAACGCCTTAAGGAGTTGGGACTGATTTTCGAGAACGCCATCAACTTCAAGGCAGTCATACCCTTCCTAGTGGAGGACGGCTCCCTCAAGGTAGACAAGAGCATGATGTACGTTACCGGTAAGTACTTGATCTTCATGGATTCAGGCTCTTCGCGTTTTTCGTGTGGTAGCTGTCCAGTGAGGGCCCTCTGCTACTACGGCCTAAAGAGGGTGGCAAGCGAAATAGGGTTTAAGGTAAAGGGGAACTGCACCTTAAGCGTCTTGTGGGAGAGGGCAATAATCACTGTGTTTAACAACGTGATGTCGAGGGCAAACTCGCTGGCCTTGGACTACTGAGCTACACGAAGTGCCTTATTAGCTTCACTACCTCCTCGTAGCTCTTCCTCCTGCAGTCTATCCCATAGAACCCCTTGCTTTCCAAGACCGAGAAGAACCTACAGCCACCCACGCACATTGGTAGGAACTCGCAGTTGTCACACTTCCCCCTCCACACGTTCCTGGCCTCTCTGCCCGTGAACTTTCCGTTGAACTCCACAGTGCCGTCCTCCCTCAGCTTACCCTTAACGTAAAGGGGGTTCCCAGTGAAGGCCCAGCAGGGGTAGACAAGGCCCTCAGGATCCACTACTATGTCCTCGTCTACGTGGGCTACGCATATCCCCAGCCTAAACACCTCTTGCGGTATCTCAAAGCCCTCCTCCTTGGCTATCTCCCAAACCCGAGAGAGCACCTTCCCCTCCTCTTCCTTGGGCATGACGTTCTCCCAGTACTCGTTCCTGAAGACGTTCTCGTGTACTATGTGGGGGTCAACCCTTACCTTGGTAATGCCCTGTTTCTTGAGGTGGGCGAAGAGGTCCCTTACCTCCTCGACGTTCCTGTAGTCCACGTTCACCCTAAGTACCACGTTGGTGTGGTCTTGGGCGTAGGCTAAGTTCTTGACTATGACGTCGAACGAGCCCTTCCCTCCGACGAAATACCTCCTCTTGTCGTGTACTTCTCTAGGGCCGTCTAGGGTTATTTGCACGTGGGATAGACCTAGGGAGTTCAACTTGTCCAGTACCCAGGGCGTCAGGAGGGAGCCATTGGTCACGACGCTAAAGGAGTAGTTCAGGTCTGACAACTGCTTGGAGATCTCCTCTATCCTCCTCATCTCTAGGAGGGGCTCTCCGCCGAAGTATGTGACCCTTACCCTGCTCTTTGCGTTCTTCCTCACGTAGTTTACGAATCCCCTCACCACCTCGTCCCTCACTCCGCCTTTCCTCCTGAAAGCCTTCTGGAAGCAGTAGACGCAGTCGAAGTTGCAGTCGTAAGTCAATACTAACGTGGGCTCTAGGACGTCCTTCTTCACTAGCTTTTCTGGGTCAAAGTCGCCGTCGCTAAAGCCCTCCTCCACTACCTCGCGGAGGTTTGGCGGTATCTCTCCCCTCCTAAGGGCGACCATTTCCTCCTTAGACACCCTGATGGCGTAACCGGTTAAAGTGTTGAAGACCACGTTATAATCGTAAAGAAAAACGTTGAATTTAGAGAGTTTCACTCCCCTTCCACCTCACTGTCCCCATGAAGGGGAGTAGTTGCACCTTCCCATTTTCCTCTCGATCTTGACTACTTTTCTTTCCATGGGAAAGAGATACATGCTGTGGATAAAGGCATATCACTAAACAGTCCAAGGCGAGAAACGTGAAACCTTGTTAAATCTGAGCGAGACGTTAGTTTGACCTTTTAATCGACGCATAGACAGAAGGTGGTGGCCTGAATGCTATGCAGGGTATCGTAAAGTATCTGGGCTTTTACGTTTGGCTCCGATTTCAAACCCTTCGTATTTAAACCTTCGCTGGTACTATAAAACATAATGTCAAACCCTTACCTCTACAACGCCGTCTGTAGGCCAGTTGGTTTGGGCTCAAAAATAGTCCAACTGAGGGTAGGCCACCAGCTAGACATGAAAGCGTTGAGCAAGGACCTTAAGGTGCTCTTTAGATCCCAGGGTTTTACAGTGTACACAATCTACAGTCCTAACGTGTTAGTCCTGCAGATCCACGCTTTTGGGGTGAGGGGGCACTACTACACAGTGAAGGTATGTCAAAGCGGTGGCGTCGTCCTAGTTGAGGCTGGGATAACTAACGGGAGGGTGCTGTTAGAGGAGGCAGGAGTATCTTCCGCAATAGGGACTATTTCCGACCTACTTCTGCACGACAAGCTGGTAGCGTTAATATCTGGGGCCTTTGCAGGGGTTGACGTGGCAAGCGTGTTGGGAAGTTACCAACAGGAGGAGGCGATAATACAACAAGTAATTAACACCATATACTCTTATGGTGTTCAGCCAAGTAATGTTCAGGCAAACTCTCCCCGTTGTCCCAACTGCGGTCAGGAGGTTAAGGAGTACTTCAAGTTCTGTCCAAACTGCGGTTACAGGCTAAAGTAAGAGCGAACAAGCAGGAGAAGGAACTTGAAGAAGTTCCTCCTGAGGTTTAGCCTCTTTAAGTACTCTCCCTTGGTCTCCGCGTTCTTCCTTAAGACGTAGCCGGCGACCCTTGCAAACTTAAATCGGAGTAACCCCCTGTTATGGAGCCAGCACTGGTAGAGCACTTCGTAGTACTTAGGGGTACTGGGCAAAGGGATCAAAATAGACTTAAAGCCAATGTACTCAGTCACCTTCTCTTCCTCTACGTATATGGTAGGGTAGATGAAGTTCTCGTTGAGCTCCTTAAGTACTTCTCTCTCAATCTCTTCTACCCTGCACGAGCTCCGCTTGCTAAGGAGCGCTGGAGACCTCCAGTTTCGTTCGTTTAGCCCCAGGATCTTCCTTACCGCCTGGAGGTCCACATTAGCTGAGGACTCCTGGGTTATGTGGGAGAAGTAGACCTCTCCGTACTCCTTTGCAGTCCTCAGGAGGACTTCGAGTCCCTCGCCGTAAGAGAAGAGGTCGTTGGAGATCAAGTTCACCCTCCCCCTTCTGGACTGAACCCTCAGCTCTTCCTTCACCACGTTCATTGGTACCCTTCTCTCGCCTCTTATTACCTCTACCTCCGATAGGGAAGAGGGCGACTTTATTGGAAAGAACCTCTTCGCCTTCTCTCCGTAGACTACTTTGGGGAACTCCCCTTGACGTAATAGCTTTGGAAGGGTCTCCTCAGCCTCTCCCACGAATACCGTGTCCACCCAGTCTGGAGGGTCTAACGCCAGTTCCCAGCTCCCTGGTCCCCCAACTATAACCTTAAACTTCCTTCTCAACACCCTTAGCCTCTCTGAAAACATCCGGAAAGCCTCAACGTGGAATGGAGGATCTCCGAAGACCTCCTGAAGCCCCCTGGAGACCTCTGTCATCCCAAGCGGGTCGTTGACGTATACCCCTAGGACTCCGCCAGGGAGATTCTCTAGGGACTCTGGTCTAACCACTTTAGCTCCTGCTATTGTCTCTATCTTCCTAACTCCGTAGGGCGGGTACTTGTTCTTTCTGTAAAAAGGTGGAATTAGCCTCCTTGGAAGTGAGGAATACGAGTAAAAGGTGCCCTCGTCAGCTGTGATGAACACGTCAGTTACCCTATGGGAAACCCTCGTTTATTTTCTTTTCTCTCCGCCGAACCTCTTTACCAGTTCCTCCAGAAGTTCGAGGGGAGAAGGTGCCCTGCCCAGACCTCTTTCCATTTCCCTCGTTACCTCGTCCACTACCTCTTTTACCTTCTTACCTGCGATACAGTAGTCGGGGACCATGAACGAAGGTATGCCTCCAGCGTAGTTGTCAATTACCTCCTTTTGCTCGTCTTCCGTAGAGAAGGGAAAGGAGAGGCAGGCATAGGGCTTGAAGTTGTGTATCTTGCACTTCCAACCGTCTTGGTAAGGGCAAGGTCTAGGCAGAAGGTAAAACTCGCCCTGCTTCTTCAGTTCCAGCTTTGGCATCCTAAGTTTCATCTCCTCGTAGTCAAAAGGGAAGACAGGGACTGGGTTCCCCGACCTGCAGCACTTCCCGCCGCACTTCCTGCAGTACTCACTCACGTCTATCAAGGAGTTCATGGCTATTTGATATACTACAGAGTAAAGGGCGGGCTTCACTTGCGGGATACCTAGGTAAGGTCTCAGAGCGTCAAGTAAGTCCCGAAAAGCTTTAACATCTCCCTTCAAGGAGGACTTTGTGAGTTTGTTAAGAAAAATGACGTCGATCATAAAGTGAGAGTAGGATTTTCAAAAAATAAACCTTGTTTCAAAGCTGAAGAGCCAATCGAGTCCACCTATTTCACGATAGTTTTCCGAGACTAGAACCTCGTCTTGTCAAAGCCTCGATTTGGGAGCTCGTTGTTTAACGTTGTTGTAGATCAACGCCTTCACGATTACCAACCGTGATCATCTAGTTTACCTTCACGGTCAAAGTAACGTATCTCAGAGTCTCCACGTACCTCCTAACAATTATAGCTGATTATAAATATTTATAAATAAACATAATATCTTTTATTACATAAAAAAGGTTACTCTGTAAATCGTAAAGTAAACTAGGCATCTCAATTTCATGTTGCAAGAAATTTTCGAAAATTTCTTGAAAATTTAAATAGAAACTCCGCTTTTATCTAAAACATTTCTCTTTATCGGCTTAAATCGATACTTCGCAATTACTATATATGTACCCGCCGGAATTTACGTATGTGAGGGCGGACAACTTAAGTGAAGCCCTCGACTTTCTCTCTAGCCACGAAAACTCGAGGCCGTTGGCGGGAGGACAGAGCCTTCTTCCAATGCTGAAGCTCAGGGTAATACAGCCAGACTACGTAGTGGACATAGGTAGGCTCAACGAGCTGAAGTACGTGAGGAGCGTGGTGGAAGGGTTAAGGATAGGGGCTCTAACAACTTACAACGAGTTGTTGAAGAGCGACCAAGTAAAGGTATTGGCACCCCTCCTTTACCAAGCCGTGAAGACAGTTGGGGACTTCCAAGTGAGAAACGTGGGGACCCTAGGGGGCTCCGTGTCCCAGGCTGACCCCGCCTCCGACGCTCCAGTGGCGTTAACAGCCTTGGAGGCGGAATTCACGTTGTCCTCAAAGGGAGGTAACAGGGTGGTCAAGGCGACGGAGTTCTTCCAGGGTCCCTTCACCACGTCGTTGAGGAGCGATGAACTGGTGACAGAGATCTCGGTGCCAGCCCTAGACGGCTACGTTGTCAAGTACAGGAAGGTTGTCAGAAGGGCAGGGGACTACGCGTTGGCTTCAATGGCGTTGGCGGTAAAGCTGAGGGGAGGGGAAGTGGAGGACATGAGGCTTTCCCTTGGAGGCGTGCACGACAGGCCTTTTAGGGCGTTTGAGGTGGAGAAGATGGTGATTGGCAAGAAGCTCGACGAGAGTCTGGCAAAGGAGGTAGCGGAAAAGGTATCCTCTCAGATCAACCCTCCCTCAGATCACAGGGGTGGCCCATGGTACAGGAGGGAGGTAGTGAAGCTCATGGTCGAGAAGGCCTTAATGGAGGTGAAAGCAGGTGTTGGTGGTCAATAAGGGGGAGAAGGTCAAGGTAAGGATAAGGGTAAACGGCGTGTGGTACGAGAAGTACGTAAGCCCGAGGATGTTGCTTGTGGACTTCCTGAGGGACGAGCTCAACTTGACTGGCACTAAAGTGGGTTGTGATACGACAACGTGTGGGGCATGTACCGTCCTCTTGAATGGAAAGTCCGTGAAGTCGTGCACTGTTCTGGCAGTGCAAGCTGATGGAGGTGAGGTCACTACGATAGAGGGGTTAAGCGTGGACTCCAAGTTACATCCCATACAAAAGGCTTTCGAGGACAACTTCGCCCTCCAGTGTGGTTTCTGCACTCCCGGGATGATAGTACAGAGCTACGCCCTACTGAAGGAGAACCCGAATCCCACGGAAGAGGAGATAAGGGACGGGATACACGGCAACATATGCAGGTGTACTGGTTATCAGAACATAGTTAAGGCAATACAGGACGCCTCTAGGAGGATGTGAGGATGAGCTACGTAGGTAAGCCCGTAAAGAGGATGTACGACGACAAGTTCGTCACAGGCAGGAGCACATACGTCGACGACGTGAGGGTGCCGGCGCTCTACGCTGGCTTTGTCAGGAGTCCCTACCCGCATGCCAGGGTGAAGAGGGTAGACGCAACAGACGCGCTGAAAGTCCCTGGAATAGTCGCGGTGTTCACGTCGAGGGAGATAAACCCCCTATTGAAGGCAGGAGTTGGTATCCTTACGCCATACTTGAACCCCAGCGCCTTTAGGTTCAAGGAGAGGAAGGCGTTCCCAGAGGACAACAAGGTCAAGTACGTGGGCGAGCCAGTAGCCGTAGTAGTAGGGGAGGACAAGTACGCGGTAAGGGATGCAATAGACAAGGTAGTGGTAGACTACGAGCCGTTAAAGCCAGTCCTCAAGATGGAGGAAGCAGAGAAGGATGAGGTAATAATCCACGAGGAGCTGAAGAGCAACGTTGGTTACAGGATACCCTTTAAGGCGGGGGACGTGGAGAGAGCGTTCAGTAAGGCCGACAAGGTCATAGACGTGGAGGCGATAAACGACAGGCTAATTCCCAACCCAATGGAACCAAGGGGGATCTTAGCCAACTACGACGGCACGACGCTTACGGTGTGGTATTCTACCCAAGTGCCTCACTTCGCCAGAAGCGAGTTCTCCAAGGTCTTTGGCGTCCCTGAGAACAAGATAAGGGTGATAATGCCCGACGTGGGAGGTGCCTTTGGAAGTAAGGTCCACATAATCCCCGAGGACCTCTCTGTCATTGCCTCCTCAATCCTCCTGAGGAGGCCAGTGAGGTGGACTGCCACGAGGAGCGAGGAGATGATCGCCAGCGAGGCGAGGAGCAACGTGTTCAGGGGACAAGTGGCGATCAAGAAGGACGGTACAGTGCTCGGCATTAAGGGCAAGCTACTTCTCGATCTGGGGGCTTACCTCACCATAACTGCAGGGCTCCAGCCAATGATAATACCCATGATGGTCCCAGGGCCGTACAAGGTGAGGGACGTAGAGATAGAGAGCGTGGCAGTGTACACTAACACTCCACCCATTACCATGTACAGGGGGGCAAGCAGGCCAGAGGCGACCTATATCATAGAGAGGATAATGAGCTACGTGGCTGACGAGCTGGGCCTAGACGACGTTACCGTGAGGGAGAGGAACCTCATCGACCAGCTGCCCTACATGAACCCATTTGGGTTGAAGTACGATACTGGAGACTACAAGGGGTTGTTAAAGGAGGGATTAGAGAGACTAGGTTACTTCGAGCTGAAGAAGTGGGCCGAGGACGAGAGGAAAAAGGGAAGGAAAGTAGGGGTCGGAATGGCGTTCTACCTTGAGATATGCAGTTTCGGTCCATGGGAGTTCGCTGACGTAAAGATCAACGAGAAGGGAGAGGTCACTGTCATCACCGGCATAACCCCACACGGACAGGGAACGGAGACGGCTTTGGCGCAAATAGTGGCTGACGCGTTCCAGATACCCATAGAAAAGGTGAGGGTGATATGGGGAGACACGGTAGTGGTTGAAGGGAGCTTCGGCACTTATGGCTCTAGGTCTGTCACGATTGGCGGTTCAGCAGCGCTAAAGGCGTCGCAGGTGATCCTGGAGAGGATAAGGAGGGGAGTGGCAAAGCAGATGGGAGTGGACGTGCAAGAGGTTGTTCACGAAGATGGCGGGTTTAGGCTCAGGGACGGCAGGAAATTGAGCTGGGAGGAGGCAGTGCAACTAGCGTTGAGGAGCAAGGAGAACTTGACGGAAAAGGTGTACTACGAGAACGACGTGACCTTCCCCTACGGCGTCCACGTAGCTGTAGTGGAGGTAAGCGACGAGGGAATAGCCAAAGTCTTGGAGTACAGGGCATACGACGACATAGGGAAAGTCGTGAACCCTGCGTTAGCTGAGGGACAGATACACGGAGGAGGTACGCAGGCTGTAGGGCAGGCGTTGTACGAGATGGCGGTACTGAACGAGAACGGTGGGCTTTCAATAACCTACGCCGACTACTACGTGCCAACTGCCGTGGAGGCACCAAAGTTCACCTCCGTGTTCGCCGAGAAGTACCATGCCTCCACTTACCCCACGGGGACAAAGGGAGTAGGGGAAGCTGCACTGATAGTTGGCCCCGCCACCATAGTCAGGGCACTGGAGGACGCGGTGAAGGCCAGATTCACCAAGACTCCCGTCACACCAGTGGAGATCTACAAGGCTATGAAGGGGATAAGGGAACGTTAAAGGGCTTGACGAGGGTTTATTCCAGGATTTTTTAACCTTTTAAGAGTAAACTGCCTTGACGCCTTATGGAGCTAACATCATAACTCCTAATACGTTATTCCCCTCCCCACCTCTTTAATGGATGTCTTGTTCTTACGTTCTCTGGCCTCTACAACTGTACTAAAACCTTGATATGTCCATTCTTATGGGTTTTCTCGCGCATCATTTTAACCATAATTTTAATGAAAAACATAAAAACCTTACTCAGTATTTAAAGGTGAAGCTTAATATTTTTCTGTCATGAGGCTGTTTGAGTCGAAGAAATACCTCGTGTTATACCACATTCCAGGGATTGAGTTCCTCAGCGTAGTCTGCAACAGCGTCCTAAGTACCATATGGGCCATAACTAAACTGTGTTAAAGTTCTCGACGGGATATCTTTATATGCAATTGATAAATAGAAATTAACACGATAATAATTATTAATGATTGTGTCGACTGTCTTAGGCTCAAAGAACTTATACCCGGCGTTCCAGTGGTTAAGCGACGTCGGCAACGTCATATCAGTAATTCCTAACGTAGTAAAGGTCGAAGGGAATAAGAGAGTAGAGCTCAAGTTTACTAGATTATTATTCTTCTCTTTCGAGTCCACGTTTGACATTTCTTACAGTGTAGTAGGGGAAAAAATGGTGGAATACAAGCTGGTCGACCAGAAGGGGAACCAGATTAAGATCTTCTTCGTGGAAAAGGACAATGACAAACTCGAAATCCTCATTTCGTATGACGGGGAAAAAGCGTGGATAGTGAGGAAGGGCCTTTCCAAGATCTTAGAGGAGATAAAGAAGGGGCTAGAGAATGAGTTATCGAGAGCAGAGATAAGGTCCACTGCAGAGGATTACTCCCAGAAACTGGGCAAGATATCTAACATCTCCAAGATAATTATGAAGTCCAAGCTAGCTAACACGGAGGTTATCTCAATAAAGGAAGGGGGACTTATAAGTTACCTTGAGTCCGTGATCTCCCAGTACTCTAAGTACCCTGTCATATATGTGTCAGGGACAGGAGAAGCAACTTTTAGAGTGCTATTCATACAAGGAGAGCTTAAGGGAGTCTACGTAATGATTCACGAGAACGAACACTTCGACGAGGAGTTCCTCAACAGGCTCTCGGGCGAGTTCAAGGTTAACGTATACGTTGCCCTGTCGCCGCAAGTTTTAGAGGTGATAAAATGACCAAGGTGCACCGTCCTTACGTATTATACGAGGAAGGAGACCACAAGTTCGTTTGGTTAGGCCTTGACGAGTCGGAGTACGAGAAAGGCATCCTAACAAACCAGTACTTGATAGTAGATGGGGACAAGGGCGTTCTCCTGGATCCTGGCGGGTATTTCGTTTTCGAAAGAGTTTATGAGAACGCAAAAGAGTTCGTCAAGCCGGAGAACGTTGTGGCCATCCTCTACTCTCACCAAGACCCAGACGTCATCGGGTCGCTTAACCTTTGGTTAGACGTAACCCCTAATGCCAGGATTTACGTCTCGGCCCTCTGGGAGAGGTTCCTCCCCCACTTAGGGACTGACAAGATAAACGTCACGGATATACCGGACGAGGGGATGGAGATTCCAATAACTGACGGTTTCAGCGTTACAGCTGTTCCTGCCCACTTCCTCCACTCTCCAGGGAACTTCCACTATTACGACAAGAAAGCTAGGATCTACTTCTCTGGAGATGTAGGAGCCGCGGCCTTCCCTCCGGGGAAGTGGTACTTGATAGTTGAGGACTTCGAGGAGCACAAGAAGCTCATGGAGCCCTTCCACAGACGCTACTTAGCTACTAGGAGAGCGCTGGAGATATGGCTAAAGAAGGCGAAAAAGCTCGACATTGACGTCATAGCTCCGCAGCACGGCTCTGTCTTCCTCAAGGAGAACGCCAAGAAATTCTTAGATTGGCTGGATAGCCTAGACAAGGTAGGAGTAGATCTCATGAGTTGACGCCATGAGTTTTCATTGACTCTTTAGAATGAATTAGTTTTTTGTTTAACGTGATGAAGCCGCGCTTTACCTACGGGTGAGGAGTCCCTGCACTCCTGATAAATAAGAAGACAAACCTCGCCCTTTAGGGCGGGGAGTAGGTCAGCTAGATCACCTTGACCAGTTCACTGATCGACGTTAGTACGAAGACGCTCCCTAGGAATGCGTAGATTAGGGAGGGCTTTGCCCTGTTGGCGAACTTGGCGAAATAGTACCCGGAAGCCAGTGCCACAACCCCTATTACGACAGACGCGTACAAGTTCACCCTCCCCGAGAGGGCGTAGGCAATAGTCCCGCTTAACGCTGAGAGGAGCATGGCTAAGGTCGCCGTGCCTATCATCTTTTTGACGTCAATAGAGAAGAGGAGCATCATCACAGCTATGAACATTATCCCACCGCTAGCTCCAAGCGTCCCAGTGACTATGCCCACCAGGACTGCCAGTACAGGCGCTACAGCGTAAGCAAGCCTTCCCAAGTCCAGTTTGTTCAAGTTTAGTCTAGGGTTTCTGGACCTTCTAAAGGACATGTATGCCATGACAGAAGTGAAGACAGTAAATGCCCCCTCCAGTGCTCTCTCCGGCACTACGAAGGCTATCTCGGAGCCCAGTTGTGCCCCCACTACTGCCCCCGCTCCCAAGAGGGCAGAGAGCTTCACGTCAACGTTTTCGTGTTTAAAGTACACGAAAATGACCGACAGAGTGGTTATGACGTCCACGAGGAGGCTGGAACCAACGGCCTCCTTAAAGCTTAAACCGAGGTATGACAACGCTGGGACAACAATTAGCACGCCGCTTGAACCAGTTATCCCAGTAAGGGCACCAACAGCCACGCCTATGAGTATTAAGACGTAAAGGGGTACCATACCCAAGATGCGTCAATCTCGTCTTTTAGAGTTTTCTTCCCTGTATTGATTACCCAGCGTAGTTAGTCGTAACTTCTACTCTGACAAAGACGTAGTATCTCTCTTGGGCCTTTCCTCGTCTGTGGAAGGAATCCACAATCTCACCTACAGCCCATTTCTGTGGAAATCTTTTTATTCTAGTTTTACAAGTTTTACATATGAGTCAAGACAGCAACGAAAACAAGAAAGAGGAAGAGAAGAAGACAGTCACAATCAGGGGAGTAGATCAAGAACTCTACAACAGGCTGAACGAGTTGGCCAAGAGGACAGGGAAGACCGTCGGAGAGCTCACCAATCAAGCATACAAGATTTTCTTAGGGGTCACAGATACGGCTAAAAAGGTCGCCATAACTGCTGTAGAGAGCGGCAAGAGCCTGGTTGAGGGATTCAAGGAGACTGCAGAAATAGTGACGGTCTCTGACGTGGACGAGATAGAGATAACCAAGGACGAGATAAGGGGCCTTGATAAACCAGTAGCATTCAGGAACGTAAAAAAGCTAGTATTTGTTGGGATAGACGACAGCGACCTAGAAAAAATAAAGGAGATTGTTGGGGTAGACGAAGTCGTAATACCCAAAGGAGTAAACAAAATAAAGCTACTGCAGAAGTGCAGAATGGTAAAGAGGGTTACTCAAGCTAGTTAATTTCAATCTATGAAATGATTTGGGGAAAAAAATTTTAAAAGTGAATTTAGCTTTTTTAATATGAAGTATAGTAAAAGTATCTTTATAATAGTAATGATAATTTTGATAATAATTGCAGGTATTTCGGGATTTTTAGCTGGGAAATATGCTTCTCCTAGTAAGAACTCTGCGACAACTACAGTAGAAAATGTTACCTACGTGAAGCAAGTCTCCTCTAGCGACTTCTTTCCTCCAGCTGGAGTGGGTAACACAGAGGACTACTTAATCAACCCTGTGTTTCCAGCCCACACAATAGCGGGGCAATACGCCTATGTCACTCAAGGTAACGGTAGGGTATTCATAGGCGGGCTCTACTACACAGGAAACGGCTACTTGGCTGGGGCTAAAGGGGCAGCCGTTGTGGCGTCAATGCTAGCCTATCAACCGTTAACCCAGTACGACTACTACTTGTACATAACCGCGCCTTCTACCATAAACGTAGGGGGAGCCGTGAAAACCGACTCTGCCACGGTGATGTACTTGGCATCAATGTTGGGACAAGTAGCTAACCTCAACAAGTCCATGTACTTCCTAGGAGACGTCGGACTAGAGGGTTATATGTACTCGACCGGGGTGGTGTACCAGAGGATAGTCCAGCTCTACCAAGGGGGTATATACTACCTAGTTGTCCCCCAGATGATGGCGTTAGCGGAGGGGCAGAACTTCCAGATGGCGGAGCATTTCGCTAAGGAGCACAACATAACCCTTCTCACAGCCGAGTCGATACCGCAGATGTACCAGCTGGAGACCTCCTATTCCCTGTCCCAACCAGTGGGCTACATGGACCTCCAGTACAACGCCTCTGTGGGATATCAGTACTTGTCCGCGATATACCACACTCTATTGAACGAGAGTGCTAACCAGACTGCCAAGGAAATGGCGAAGAAGTACTGGGCTCAGGCAGAGAGTTTGGCAAACGAGGGCAATTACACCGCCTTTTATTTCCTCCCAAACCCCGCAGTGTCAGCGATACAAGTACTATACAACAACAACTACAACCTGTCGATGGAGGTACAGAGGGCAGTTGGCTCTGCCATTTCCTCAATGGATTTGTGGAAGATAGAGACTGCGGCCGAGGCCGATTACTTGTTTGGCTCTGGCAACTTGTCAGAGGAAATCTTGGCAGAAGCGTGGGCATCCCTTAGCCTGTCGATAAACGTAGGTCCAACCATAACTCCCTATGGTCTTTACCAAGGTCTTTACAACGAGTACGTTACTGACGTGTACGCAGCAGAGTACTACGACGCAGTTACTGGTTCCAACTACGGTAACGTCACTTTGCTTAACGACGTGTTGAAGGACCCCAACGTGGTTTATGACTACGGCTTCTTCTCTAATTACTACTCCCAGCTGGCGCTGAACTTCAGCTACTACTTCCTAAAGCAGCTCAACTCCACGTCTCAAAGCGTGGTTAAGTCCTCCATCTATAGCTACATGGTAAACGAGGACAAGGCCTTACAGGACGCTGCAGCCTACTACGATGCCCCTTCAATAGTAGGAGAGATAGCGATAGAGTACGGGACCTCCGCACATAACTTAGCCTACCTTTACCTTGCGATGCCCTTCGTTAGGTTCACCATGAACACCGAACAGCTAACGTGGTACGCCTCTGTTTAGGAAAAACCTTTTAAATCTTTTTTCTGTATGAATGTAATGAATAAAACGATAATTGCACTGGTTATAGTATTAATAGTAGTGTTAGGAGTGGGGCTTTACCTTATTCAGTCCCGCGCCAACTCCCCTAGGATCAACCAGACCCTTATGGGCAAAACTGAAATCCCCTTCGGGAAGTTCGTCAAGGTGAGCAACCAAGACTATGCTCCTCTAGGGAAGGTGGAGATATTTGAACAGTCGTGGATTGGGTGCCCCGTGGGGGCTGTAGCGTCTTGGGCGATATTCATAATAATCTCCCATTACGGCAACGTCACCTATTACACCCACTACTCCGACCCCTACGACAAGGTTGCGCCAAACGTTCCAGGGATAATATTCGAGGGGTTCAAGCCAAACTCCTCCTTGCTGTTTGACGTGGTGTACACTTACAATGAGTACTTGAACGCGACCCCCAATGGCGTCCCAATTCCTGAGAGCCAACTTGTGCAGGTTGGGGAACAGGAGCTGGTACAACAGTTACCTCCCAACATCTCAAGCCTCATAATAAAGTACGAGACTCAAGTGCCCGTTCAGGGCTACAACAACGCCTCTGTTTACATAGTCTCTCCTCCACACCTAAACTTCGCCCTAGTAGTCACGGGACCTAACGGCACATACATTTTGACGACGCCCCTCATAAGCCCCAAGGCCCTTGAGGGCTACAACGTATCCTACGTCATGAGCCACATGTACAATATAACCGCCCTCGTCCAAGGGGCCCAGTACCTGCAAGAGGTGATAAACGAGGCGTTCGGTAGCTCAACCCCTGTGGTAAATTGCGTGTCCTGAGATCTGCATAGACCACTATATTTAACTGGGATTAAGCAAATAAGGCAATCTTTTTTCTTCCTAAAGTATAAATTGTATTCATGGTTTCGTAAACTAGGAATACCATCAGAGGTACTTGGAGGGGGCAGAAAGGAGGATTTCCAACAGGGAGTATGAGAGGTCATTGGAGAGGGTAAGGGAGCAGCTGGGGAAGTAGTACCTCCTTTTGATTGGCGGGGAGGAGGTTAAAGTAAACGACAGGTTTGAGGTCAAGTCTCCTTTCGACGTGACAGCCTTGGTGGGGAAGTTCAGAGGGCGGGAACAGGGGAAATAAGGAGTATAATAGGGGTAGCCAAGGATAGTTTCAAGCCTTGGGGGAACACGGAGTGGCAGGAGATGGTGGAGCTGGCGTGTAGGGTAGCGGAGCTCATGAGAAGGCAAAAGTTCGAGCTAACCGTTCTCATTACCTGGGAAACGGGAAGAACAGGCTGAATAGCGTGGCGGAGGTGGCCGAGGACATATACTACTTCTACTACTATGCCTACCTGCCGAGGAGAATAGAGGATATGTGAGGTCTATGGAGTCCAAGATGTACAAGTGGGAAATGGCCTACAACGTCATGAGGCCCTACGGTGTATGGACAGCAATCTCGCAGTTAAACTTCCCCTTAGCCATAACCACTTCCATGATCCTGGGCGTAGTCATCACGGGTAACACCGTTGTGCTCAAAGCCCTCTTCTGACGCTGTGTTATCTTCCTTCAAGCTAGTAGAGGTCATGAGGAGGGCAGGGTTCCCCAAGGAGGCGGTAAATTACGTTACTTGCCAGGGGAAGTCTTCGGCAAGGAGACTGCGGAGAACAAGGACGACTTACCACCAGCTCGCTTCCTGCGAGGTTATGACACAAGTTATAAGCTTTTTGGAAGGGGATGAAAGGAAAAGTCCACAGAGGAAGCGACAAGGACTTCGTCAACTTTCGGCGTTTATGAAAGAAATTTTTTATTTTTGAACATCTTCTTTTGTACATAATTTTAGAAAAGAGACAGAAATATTTAAATTTCCATAAAGAGAGACAATATTAGTGACAATTCTTGTACAGGAGGATATTGGTGGGATACGATGGATCTAAGCAGGCCCACAAGGCCCTCGAGACTGCGTTGGCGTTGGCCAAGTATTTTGGAGCGAAGGTGACCGTAGTGGAGGCTGTCCCACATCCTTTGGACTCCCCAGAGACGTACGTGAAAGAAGACGTTAAGACCAAGGAGAAGATAATAAGGCATAAGGAGGAAGTGGAGTTGCTTGGCAGGACTCGCGGAGTTAAAGTAGAGTACAAGGTAATCAGGGGTAGCCCTACGCTCGCCTTGTCCAAGGTAGCCGAGGAAGAGAACGCCGACTTAATAGTAGTAGGGAACAGGGGGATCAAGGGAATAAAGAAGCTCTTCGTGGAGAGCGTGTCATCAAAAGTAATGGAGAGCTCGAGGAGGTCAGTGCTAGTAGTGAAGGACTAGGCTCTCCTGTACACCAAGTGGATCTCGTTCTTGCACTCGCAAAGCTTAAAGTCGACTAGTTTTAGCCTTGGGGCTTCTTCCCCGTTGAACCCCTCCCCTTGTGCAAGGCTTACGCCGTTTCCAAAGACCCTTGGGGAGACCGTCACCCTAATCTCGTGGTAAAGCCCCTCCTTAACGAGGCTCCATATGAGTTTACCTCCCCCCTCCACCATGACCTTCCTTGCTCCAAGTGCATAGAGGTCCTCAAACACGTCCTTGAGCTGGGAGAACCGCCTAACCTCAACTCCCCTCTTCACGAACTCCTCTTGGGACTTGTCGGACTTAGTGTATACGACTGTCCTAGGTGGAGTGGAGAAGACCTTGTATGATGGGTCTAGGTTCAATGACTCGCTCACCACTACTCTTATTGGGTCTTTTTCCTTCTTGGCGTACTTTACAGTCAAGGAGGGATTGTCGACCCTCACCGTGTTCCCCCCAACCACGATGGCGTCTGCTTCTGCCCTCAACTGGTGTTGCCTCTGCTTGTCGAAGGGACAACTCAACTCGCTGTACCCAGTCCTTGTGGCGAGCCTGCCGTCGATGCTCACTGTGGAAAATATTATAATATACGGTAGCACTTGAGAGAGGTGGAAGGGAGGGAAAAAAGTTCATCTGTAGCAGTTTCTGAAGAAGCTGTACAAGTAGCCGACTAGTACAGAGGAGAGGCCGAAGCTCACCTCAAAGGAGGAGAGCATTAGGTACGTCAAAAACTGAACCCTAAAGAACAGGAAGAGGAGTCCAGAGGCCCCAGCTAAGGCCACCGCAGATAGGTTCGCTGTGGCCAATGCTTCAGGGAATATGAGGCCTGTCTTCTTGCTTAAGTGGAATAAGTAGAGGGAAAGTAGCCCCGTCACTAGGGCTAACGCTATATGCATGACGAGGAGTGGAGTGCTCATTTGAGCGTCTATCTTCCCGTCGTCTGCCAACGCCCTCAAGAGGCCCAGCACGAAAGTCCCGGCTAATGCTACTAGCCCAAAGAAGGAGAGCCTATAGGCCTTGCTTAGCCCATTCAAGCTCCATCACCTTGCTCTCCGCGGTTAGGTCTATTCTCGCCCTCATGAACGTTATCCTCGACACAACAAGCCTCCTGACCTCTTCCAAGACGCTGTTCCACGCCCTGTCTAAACACTCGTTCCTCAACTTAATCCCCGCCTCCCTAGCAAGGGACTTAATACTCTTTAAACACGTCTCAACCACTGGGCAACTACTACAATTATACACGTCGAACTTGGGGTTGTAGTACACGAGCCTCCTGTCCTCAGTCAAGTAGAGCAGGCCCTCGCTTACGTGAAACCCTCCCTCGTCTACAGTGAAGGGCAATACGGCCTTAAACGATATGGCGTTGTCCAAGAGGAGCCCGAGCTCCCTCAGCTTTCCCACAATGTAGTAGAAGTAGCTCTTGCTTATTTCCTCCCACTTCTTGTCCGTAGCTAAGACCCTAAAGTAGTTCTCGTCGCTTAACTTCTCGAAGTCTTTCTCGTTAACTAGCAGGACATCTCGGAAGAGCACTGGTCTACTTACTTCAGCAGTCCTTATTATGCACATGGATATATTCTCTTTATTCCCAGTTTTTTACTGTTATCAATAATTGGGTTTCTAGCTTGACATTAACTTGGTTTAATTTTTATTATCTTATTTTTTTATTTAGTTTTTATAACTAGATTAACTTAAGTATTTTGCTGAAATGCCTAGCTTTATTGTCCTCCAAGTGAAGTTGTCCTTCACTAGGTAGACGAAGTAGAGGACTGCAAACGCCGTAAACGCCGAGGAGAGCTCTAGGTTCAAGAACCTGGTAAAGTAGGACGTGGCCAAGAGGAGGGGGATCGGGAACGCCTTTTGGTAGTTATACCTTGAAGTGGAGTAAGTTATACAATTGAAGAAGTAGGGCATCATGACGCCCAGGACGAAGGCGTGCAACCCTTGGCCTAGGAAAAGGGAGGCGGAAGTGGTGGAGATTGAGGCTGAAAGCGTAGCCATTGCTGTGGCGTTCGCCCTTGGCCTACTGTCGTACAAGAGCCACGCAACGTAGCCCAATACCGGCACAACGGGGTACTTCACCACTAGGACTGAGAGTAGGAGGAGGGAGACCTGCTTTGCCCCAAACTTTGGTTTAAAGCCCATAGTTGCTGAGAAGACCCCCACGTTGACCCCGAGGAGGTACAAGGTCAGGGGAAAGAGCAGTACCTCGTAGTTAGTGGGGAACAGCAACCACGCCACAAAGGACGCAAACGGGGAAGAGAGCACCAGTACGTTGACGGGAAACTTGGTGCCGTACGACTTCGTGTCCTTAAACCCCCAAAGCTCTGTGACCCCCAAGGAGGCAGAGGCGAGGGCTTGGAAAGGATAGAGGGGGACTGACAGCAACGCCAGGGTGATGACGTGGCCCAAGATGTACTTCCTCGCGGGAAAGAAGAGCCTGGAGATCATGCCGAAGAATACCGCGTAGCTCCCAACCATCATGAAGTACGGATGCAGGCCCAAAGATATGGTGGCGCCACCTAGTGCCCAGTACGCTAGCCCGAGCGCCAAGTAAGGGACGTTAACACCCCAGGGTTCTATTGCTTTTTTCACGGTTGAAAGTACCAGAGAGACTTTAAAAGCTAGATACCTAAACTTTTTGCCTCCTTAGCCGCGGTGGGTTGCTCGCTGGTGGCTACCACACTCTGCCCCATGGTCACTCCAGTAGGGCAGAGAGCTTCTTGAACTTTGAGGGGTCTCCTAGGACGAACAACGTCTCCCCAGTATCTACCTCGGTGTCCCTGTCGAAGTAGGGGTCCAGCTTCTCGTTCCTCAGTATAGCTATTGGTATAACGCCGTCTGGGAGGTCCCTCAGCTTGAACTTGCTCTTTGCCTTAAACACTGCAATGGCGAACTCCCTGTCCTTGCTGGAGAAGATCATCCCAGCCAACTGCTTTGATACTGAAGCCGAGGCCATCATCCTCCCAACCACCTCCTCAAACGGGATGATGATGTCAGCGCCAGCAGTCTTCATGACGTCGACCATTGAGGAGTCGTTTACCACGGTCACCACGGTGAGGGGCGGGTTGAGCTTCTGCACCTTTAGCGTTACGAGGAGGGTCTCCGCGTCATCGTCCATGGCTATAATTGCGGACTCCGCCCCCATTATCCCCGCGGTGAGGATGTTCTGGTCTTCCTTAGGGTCACCGAGGATGACCTTGTCGTTCTTTATTTGGTTGTAGATGTCCTTATTTCCCGTCACTACGATGTAATCCTTTCCCAGTTCTTCGAGCTTCTTAACAGCAGAGAGCACGCTCTTGGAGTTTCCCAAGACGACTACGTGTCCCTTCATCAGCTTTCCTCTCCACCTGGCCCTAGCGTCTATCCAATTGTTTCTATTTAGCAATGTCGAGATTAAAGTTTGCGCCATGCTGGCGAAGAGCCCTACGCTGAAGATAATGGTTATGGTGAGGAGGAGCTTCTCCTGTGAGGGCATTTCGTTTATGTTTGGTGCGTAAAGGCCAACAGTGGTTATGACGTTAATTGCGGCGTAGATTGCTGATACCCAGTCGAGGCCTTGGTAGTAGACGAAAATTAAGGCAATGGAGTAGACGACTACGGAGAGTATGATTAGCTGAGGGTAGATCTTCCTTATCACGGAGTAGGGAGCGGCAAAGGTCTCGACAACGGGTATAAACAGCTTATTCCAGAGCTTTTCCTTCATTAAGTAAAGCTCTCCCTTAGCTTTTTAAACCTTCTTCGTCTACGCTCATAATTTGTGGAGTTCAAGTAGCGAATCCCCCTCTACATAGAGGTCACGTAAGGGTTGCTCATGGCTTTGTCGGTACTACTTTAGGTATTAAGTGATGGGTGCTATTGAATCAAACCCTAGGTTCCACTAGCATTACAACAGTTAAGGGCTTAGCACTCCCTAGTATCGCATGAGGACTGTGTGTACTACAAAACCCGTGTTAGGTTAACCAGGACAGCCAAGAGGCCCTGACTGTTGTAGTACGTGTTTGCAAGAGAGCTGTGGACTACGTAAATAGTTTTAAAAATCATAGTACATATTACTCACCCATGCTACTATCAATAGAGTTTTTTATACTAATAATACTAATAAGTGCGTTAAGTGGGGTTCTAGGTGCCTTAACGGGTTTGGGGGGCGCCACTTTCCTTGTACCCATCTACTCACTCTACTTGGGGATCCCCATAGTGTACGCCTCGGGCGCGAGCCTGATCTCCACTATAGCCACATCTAGCGGAGCCGCAAGCGCCTACATAAAGGACAGGATAACCAACGTCAGGATAGGCATGGGGCTAGAGATAGCGACTACTACAGGGTCAATTGTTGGCGCGCTTACAGTAGCCTTCATTTACTCACACCACCTTGAGTATATCATCTACATAGTTTTTGGAGCAGTCCTCCTGTCCCAAGTCTACGTGCAGCTCCAAAGGTCCAAGTTCGAGCTACCCAGAGGATTCAAGCCGGATTGGACGACAAGGGTCTTCCAGCTCTACGGCAAGTACTACGACATAGTCCTTGGTCAAGAGGTCGAGTATTTTGGGGTGAGGTGGTGGCTCGGGGAGATAATCATGTTCTTTGCTGGATACATCTCGGGCCTCCTTGGTATAGGGTCTGGGGCATTAAAGGTCTTAGGCATGGACTGGGCGATGAACCTGCCAATGAAGGTAAGCACCACCACCAGTAACTTCATGATAGGTGTTACTGCGGCTACGGGAAGTTCCATATACTGGATCTTCGGGTACATCCAGCCGTTCCTGGCTGCGGGCACTGCAATAGGGGTGTTAATAGGGGCCTTTATTGGCACCAAGATCTTGGTGAGGGTGAGGAACAAAACCATTAGGTACGTGTTCACTCTCATATTGGTCTTCTTGGGAATCCAGATGATTCTCAGGGGGTTAGGCTATGGATTTTAACGACTTAATTGGTAACGCCTTAAGGATAGGAGTGATAATTAGTAGCGCGTTCATTATATTGGGTTCGGTGTTGCTCTTTGTCATGGGCCACTCCAACAGTTACACGCTCTCCCAGATATCGTCTCCTGAGTCCGTAGTCAACACGTCCGAGTTTCCACCAACCCAAGTTATCAAGGGGGTAGAAGACCTCCAGCCCCTGGACGTAATTTTCCTAGGCCTAATGATCTTGATAGCAACCCCAGTAATCAGAGTGGCCTTAGGGATAGCTCAGTTTGCGTCTGAGAGGAACAAGCTCTACACTGTCATTACGGCAATAGTGTTCTTCAACTTGATGTTTGCCATATTCATTTTACCACTCCTTATAGGGAAGTGAAAAGAAAGGCACAATAAAGCCCTCTTTCTTCTAGTCTCTTTCACGGCATAATCTCAAAAAAGTTGAGCTCGCGTGGTTGTGGGCAGTCGCAGTAAATCTTCAAGTTTTCTAAGATATACTTGATGAATATCTATCTCAAAGATTTTAAATGAGTATTTACTCATCACTTTACGCTCATAATATTATATATCATATTAGATTACTTATCTCCACCTTTACATGCTAAAACACATTTTGAAGATTTAAATCTTTTACCTGACAATTTTAACATGGTGCTTAAAAGTGTCGCAGTCCGCCCTTCAAACCATCCTAGACCAAATAGACACTAGGAAGGTAACAAGGTTCTACTGGATAATTACTGTCCTGGCGGCAATAGGTGGGTTCCTGTTCGGCTACGACACCGCGGTAATCGCGGTAGCCTCAGTGTTCGCCCCTTACCATCTGACGGGCTTTGCCTACGGCTACGAGATAGCCAGCACCTCACTAGGAGCGGCAATAGGTGCCATTATAGCTTATTTCTACACAGACAAGTACGGCAGGAAGTCGCTTCTGATAGCTGACGCGGGGATATACACGGCAGCAGCTATCTTGGCTGCCCTATCCATTAACGGCGTTATGCTCTTAGTAATGAGGACCGTAATAGGTATCGCGATCGGAGCAGACTCGGCAGTTGCCACTGCCTACATCACAGAGTACGCACCAAAGAACAGGAGAGGAGCCTTAGCTATAATGCAGCAGTGGATGATCACTATAGGCATCCTCGGCTCGTACATGGTGGGATCTGCAATCCTACTTATTGTCCCATCGTTGGCTTTCACCGTGGACTGGAGGCTCATGCTAGGCCTCGCTGCAGTCCCGTCAATAATAGGCTTGGTCTTCAGGTTCATGATGCCCGAGTCCCCAAGGTGGCTACTAGTCTCTGGTCAGACGGGGAGGCTCAAGAAGGATCTGAGCAGGTTTGGCGTCACGGTGGACGACTCACTCTTACAAAGGGCATTCCAAGAGGCTAGAGCTGAGGTATCTACGAAGTTGGACACTCCCACAAAGAGGGCGTTACTCGTGGTAGGGCTCTGGATAGTCTTCCAGCAGATCACAGGGATAAACGTGCCTTTCTACTACGGTCCAACTATTATCCTAAACCTCCACTTGTTCGGTAGTTCCTCTAGCCCAGTGTATAGCGAGATAGACTCGGTGTTGGCGGCGTCTATCCTTGCCGTGATTAACGTAATAGCGACTTACATAGCCTTTAGCTACATTGATAGGATAGGCAGGAGGAACCTAGGACTCTCTGCATTCGCGGGGATGTTCCTCTTCGACCTGCTAGGAGGAATACTAGTGATGAAGGGAATACTTATAGGCGCGTTAATAGCCTTCGCAGGTTTCATAATATTCTTCGCGTATGGAGTTGGAGGTACTGGTTGGCTGATACAGGCCGAGTTCTTCAAGACTGAAGTAAGGGGTAGGATGGCGGCGATCATAGCGTTAATCGATTGGCTAGCCAACTTCGCAATTATAGAGGTATTCCCAGTCATGTTGTCAAGCATTGGACTAGCTGGTTCAATGTTCGTGTTTACGGCGCTTGACGCCATAGCTCTAGTGATTGTCTACTTACTATTGCCGGAGACCAAGGGCTTGTCCCTAGAACAAGTTGTCAAGATGTTTAACGACACCCCTCTCCTAAGCCTCAGGAAGGGTAGGCAAGTAGTCTTGAAGAGACAAGAGGCGGAGACAAGGTAAAAACCTTTTTCCTTTTTTCCTAGGAAAAAGAGGACACTATCTTAGTTATTAGGTGCAACCATCTTTTTTTATCTCCACGAAAGTGTACTTATACCTCGGTGCCTTCGACTCATCTAACTCATCGCACACTAAATAGTTGACCCTTTTATCGTGCATATACATTACCACCGTGGAGTTCAGCACCTCTGGAGACACCCTGACTTTAGCCCTTATGCTTCCGCACTCAGAGGACAACACCACCTCGTCCCCATCCCTTAGCTCCAGTCCTTTCGCATCTGAGGGGTTGATAAGCAGGGGGCTCTCGTATGTTCCAAACCCGGGGATCCTGCCGGTCACTACGTCTGTGTTGTACCTAGTCACGTTCCTCACCGTGAGCAACACGTATCCCTTCTTAACCTCCCTTTGTTCCCTAAACTCGAACTTCCCCTTTCCCGAGGGGGTGTAAAACTTCTCCTCGTAGAGGTAGAGCTCCCCGTTGGGGTAGCGAGAGTTAGCGGAGTAGTCCATAACAGAGTCAAGGGTTAGGTTGGAGTAGATTGGGGATACCTTCTTCATCTCCTCAAAGAGGAGCTTGGGGTCGGTAACGAAGTTAAATCCCAGCTCCCTGGCCAACATCCCGAGGATTTCGTAGTCTGGCTTTACCTCTCCCGGCGGGTCTACTGCCTTAAACCTCCACTTAACCAGTCTGTCCAGGCTGGTAACTGACCCCTCCTTCTCGGTCCACACTGCTGAGGGCAGAACGTAGTGGGCTAGAGAGGCCGTATCGGTCATAAATGCGTCCATTACTACTAGGAGGTCAAGCTTCCTGAGCCTCTCCTCGACCTTCCTCCTGTTGGGCATGCTGGCGAGGGGGTTAAAGCCCATGAAGACCATTGCCCTTATCCCGTTGTCCCTCAGGAGGGCCTCGGATACGGTGAGCCCCGGCTTCGTTGGGGGCTTAAAGCCCCACACCTTTGCCAGCTTCTCGGCATTCTCCTCGTCCATTGGGCCTATTGGGAAAACGTTAGGCTTCACGAGGTCTCCAGATCCTTGGACGTTTGTCTGTCCCCTGTAAACTATCACTCCACCGTACTTCCCGAAGTTCCCAGTTAAGAGGGCTAGGTCTATTAATGCTCTAACTCCATCAACACCGGATGACTGGGTAAGCCCAAGGCCCCAAGAGAATATGACTCCCTTCACGCTGATGAGTTTGGCGAACTCCTCTATCTTTTCCCTCTCTACGCCGGTTACCTCCTCAGCGTAGTCGAGCGTGTACTTGGACACGCCTTTAGCGTACTCAGTGAAGCCCTCAGTCCTCCTTTCAACGAATTCCTTGTCGTAGAGCGAATTCTCTATCAAGTAGTTGGCCACTGCGTTGAATAGCGTCACGTCAGTCCCCGGCCTCACACGTAGGTGTAGATCTGCAAACTTAGCCGTTCCTGTCGCCCTTGGGTCAACAACGACTATCTTTATCCCCCTCTGCTTGGCTTCGGTCAAGTACTGCGAGAGGACTGGGTGGCTCTCCGTCACGGACTCTCCTACAATCACTAACGTCTTCATGAGGGGAATCATCTCAACCGATATCGAGGAAGCCCCAATGCCCAGCATCTCCTTTAAGGCTATCGCCGAGGGCTCGTGACAAACCCTGGCGCAGGAGTCCACGTTGTTTGTACCTAATGCCCTGGCTACCTTCTGCATTAAGTATGTTTCCTCCAAGGTGTTTTGGCAACCGCCGTAGAACGCTACGGCTTCCGGCCCGTAAGTCTTCGTTATTTCCTTCAGCTTTTCAGCTATTTCCCTAATTGCCTCCTCCCAGCTTGTCCTCACGAATGTGTCCTTTACCCTCTTGAGGGGGTAGGTGAGCCTGTCCCAGGAGTACGTGGCTTCATAGGAGAGAGTTCCCTTACCGCACAAGTGTCCCCTGCTCACTGGGTGTTCCCTAGCAGGGGAAAGTCTCAGCACTCTCGAGTTTACGTAGAGCTCAACTCCGCAGCCCACTCCGCAGAATGGACAAACGCTTTTCACGATCTGCATAAAAAATTATTGTTCCATAGCGTAAAATAGGCGAGGTAGAAAGGCCTTAGGAGAGATAGTTTAACTGGGTTAAAGCCTATTTCACTAGCCTTAACCTCTGCATTATCGCCCTAACGCTAGAGTACCCGACTTCGCCCCAAGTTATCTCCCTGCTCAACGTTGCCTCCCACAAGGGCTTCCCCACTTCCTCTACAAACACTCTTAGCCCCGCTCTCTTGAACATGGCGTAGGAGGGATAGCAAGCAGACCCGTGGGGGGCGACAACAACCTCAGGTTTCATTGAGATGCATTGCCTTGCCACCTTAGGCCTCTCGTGGTACTTGTTCTCCGTTTTCTCTAAGATCTCCTTCCTTTGATCGTAGAAGAGTACTATGAACTTGGCTTTAGGGAACTCTTGTAGCCTCAAGTTCTCGTCCACTGTGGTGCAGACCTTCATGTCTACAAATTTATCACGAGAGTTTATAAGAAAACGTTAATTTTCTCTTGAACCCATGTGTACGTATGGCTGAAGAGGAGAGGAAGATAAGCGTAGCCTACGCCACTGCCGTGAGCCTAGGGGCAATAATAGGCTCGGGGATATTCGTGTTGAGCGGGACAGTGATCTCCCTCGCCGGGGCCCTTTCCTTGGTGGCCTTTGCCTTCGTTGGCTTCATCTCCCTTATCCTAGCCTTCGAGTTAGGGGAGCTCACGAGCGTGTACCCACAACTGAGGGGCTCTTCGTACTCCTTTGCGTATGAGGCCTTTGGGAGCAACTTGGGCTTTGTCACTGGGGTCTTGATGTACGTCAGCTACGCAACCAGCGTACCGGCAATAGCCTTGGGCTTCGGCTCCTACTTGAGTGCGTTGCTCGGCTTCGGCTCCCCCTTGGTCTACGCCATAGCCCTCATAGTCGTCCTCCACGTGGTCAACCTCCTGGGCGTGCAGAAGGCGGCAGAGACGGACTTTTACCTAGTCGCGATAAAGGTGGCGGTACTGGTGTACTTCGTGGTGTTTGCCTTGATAGTGAGCGAGTTCAACCCCTCCCACTTTACGACACCTCCCAACGTAGGTTACGGCTTCTTTGAGTCCATGCAGGGGATAATATTTGCCTACTCAGGCTTCCAGAGCGTCTCGACTATTGCCCCGGACGTCAAGGGAGGGGGAAACGGGGCAGCTAAGGCCATAGTGTACTCCGTGCTAATAAGCTTCGTCCTCTACGTCCTGGTCACGGTCTCCCTAATGTCCCTAGCCCCTGCGTCCTCCTTTAAGATAGCGGCAGATCCCCTTTCCTTTGCCCTAAACTACGTCCACGCGCCGGACTACGTCTACTTGGTGGTAGACGTTGGGGCGCTTATGGCCACAACCTCCGCCACCTTAGCCACCATCTTGACCTCGGCAAACGTCATCTACCAAGTTAGCGCAGACGGGCTACTGCCAAAGTTCTTCTCCAACTACGACAAGAAGAGGGACGTCCCAGTTAACGGGGTTTTGCTCACGTTGGCGATCTCAATAGTGACCTTGTTTGCCGGGAACGTGTACGTCATAGCTTCAATAAGCAACTTCGGCCTCCTCTTTACTTACTTGATGACTACGCTTGCAATCTTCAAGTTTAGGAGACAGGGGGTGGTTGGGAGCTTCAAGACCCCTGGATATCCTTATCTGCCAACGGTTTCATTGGTGGGTCTGCTGGTGGTATTTGTTGGGATGCCAAAGGAGGCCCTGCTGATAGGAGTCATCACTACTTTGGTACTCCTTATGTTTTACGCCATACTAAGGGAAGGGAAGAGGACCTCTCCAGAGAAGGTGAGGCTCTTTGAGGAGGTCGAAAAATTCTTCGAAGGTCATAAAAGTTAATTTAATTTCTAAATTAACAAAATTAAAGATAACATATTAACTTTCTTAAACTAATGTCGTGATGAAGTCCATCAGTCCAACGTCTCACGCTTAATACTCAGTCGACGTAGAAATGTAATGTGAGAATAATGAGCCTGAGTCTGAGCTCAAAGGCAACAATAGGAATAATAGTGGTAGCCTTAATGTCTTTCTCCGTAGTAATGGCGTTTGAAAACGTTACGTTAGCCCAGACCTCTCCACAGATCCCGGTGTACAAGGTAGTTGGGTCAGCTGACCTCTCAAACCCCGGTAGCGCTAGCTACTGGAACAACATACCTTGGATCAACATCTCCCTGACTGCCAACATCCCTAACGCCCCGACCTCTGGGCTGACCCACTACTTATTGGTAAAGGCTGCGTGGAACGGCTCGTGGATATTCGTCTTAGAGGAGTGGCCCTCGTCTAACCCAGCGTACAACGCGTGGTCTGCCGCAGCGAGTGCTCTATATCCAAATGCCTCTGGTCCAGGACTGTTTAGGATAATCGAGCTGACTCCGGGCACGACCTACACAGTAGAGAGCAATTACACCAATTACGTCTCAATAGTGAACGGCAAACAGCTCACAGGGAGGATAGTGCTCAACTACTCTGGGATAACCTTACCCGCTCCAAACGGCACGCAAATATACGTAATGCCAAATGGCACCATCCTGCTTTACCACTCCCTGAGGCCCATGGAGGATCTCTTGTACAGCGACGGGATGTTCTACGGCTATTACACAAACTCGACCTGGTACTACCCAGACAGGGCTGCCATTATGTGGTACCTAGGAAGCGGCACCCCCACTAAGGACGGGATGAACATAGGCGCTAAGTACCCTGGACAGCAGTTTGACGGGGTTACCTTTAAGGTCGCCGGCGGTTCCTTGGCACAACAGGGAGGTTCGGCAAACATATGGATGTGGGTATCTGGAGCCACGTGGAACAACGCTACCTACGACCCCGCATTTAAGGCCAACTTGTGGGAGAGCGAGTCGCTGACTGGTCTCCCTTACGTTGATCCTGGCGACCACGGTTTCGCGGTCCCGCTTTACACCAATAACACTAACATGTACGAGGTGGACACGGCAGGCATCTGGTACACACCCGTAGCTTCAAGTGGGCTAAACGGCTCCTTGTTCTTCATATGGACTGGGGCAAAGTACGTGGACGGAAACTGGGTCGTAGAGTTCGCGAGACCTTTGGCGGTACCACCAGCTTACGAGCCCTACATGCCTAACATAACCGTAGGGAAGACGTACTACGTTGCGTTTGCTGTATGGCAAGGACCCTTAGGCGAGACGCTCTTCGACAAGTCCATCACGCCGAGCTTCCTGACTTTACAGCTGGTAACTACCCCTCCCACTACCATGACCTCCACTTCAACCACCAGCTCCACTACAGCGCCCTCCGTGTCCTCCTCCATACCCTCGACCACCGTTGACGTTACTCTGGTAGGGGTAGTGATAGCCATAGTGGCCTTGATCGCTCTATACGTGGTGTACAGAAGATGAGTTTGTTCAAGGAGATCAAAGGTAATTTCAACGTTTTTTTGGCTATCCTAGGTATCTCGTCTTTTTTCCAGTTTGCCTTTAAGGAGGCGTTCATGTACCCCTCAGTTCTTCCACTTAACGTGCCGTATGAGTCCCAGCTTGAGGAGATAGGAAACGTGTTCTTCTACCTCTACTTTCTCTCAATGACTTTCGTTTCGTTCATCCTTGGTAACAAGTACAGGGTAATGTACCTTGTAGGCTTCTCCCTGGTGGCCTCGTTCTTGGCCTCCGTCGTGCCTGGGTACAACTTGTCCCCGCTTTGGTATTACTTCGAGGTATTCATAGGGGTAATAGGGATAGCGCTAGTCTTAGAGAGCCTCCTCAAGTCGTCTATCCGTTCCCTCCTCTTAGTCCCCTCTGCTCTGCTGGTTGTCGCGGGGGTTGTTGCGTCCATCTCGTTGAACGTCTACCACCAGGCACTCTTCGCCAACTACCTTGCCCTCTACCTCGCGTCCCTAGCGGGGTTTCTCCTGTACGTCGTAATTTGGAGGAAGATAAAGTCTGTCAGGACTTACGCGGGATTAGGCGTCTTCCTCCTGATCCTAGTCCCTTTTCTTTTCCTGGAGAAACAAGTCGCAGAAAACAGATACATGGAGATGCTAATGAACATGATCCTCCCCTCAGTCCTCGGTATAGACCTCTACAACCCCTTCCAAATAGTCTACCTTGTGTTTGCCATGGGCATGTCGTTTGCCCTTGTGTTTATGGCGTTGATCAAGGGTAACTACTCTGCAGGCATAGGCTACCTAATGCTCTTCAGCACCGTCTTCTTGGGCATTGAAGGCTACTTACTCCTTGTGTACATGTTATCCCCTGTTGTGGGCTTTAGCCTTATGACCTACGCCGACGATGGCGAGCCTTTATGGTACTTAGCCAGGGGAAAATTAGTCCAACGGGTAAAGGATAAATCAAGCCAATGAGATTTTTCTGTTTAGTGGTGCGAGTTGATAAAGTTCAAGATAGGAAAAGACGAAAGGGAAGTACTAGACTACTCCAACTTGACGTTCTTTAGGAAGCTGGCCAGCAAGATAAGGGATCCAAGGACCAAGTTCGACGTTAAGGAGTTCGCAAAGAGGGGAGACGACTACTTGTTCAACTACGTTAACAAGAACGTGGGCAGCGTGGACGAGAAGAGGAGGAAGTTCCTCAAGTCGCTGGTATTTGGGATCGCAGCCGCTGCTGTGGTAGGGATAATCCCAGGGGTCAGGGTCCTAGTACCGCCAACAATTACCGCCACTTCCGGGTTCCCGAAGTCGCTCTTGGTGGACTCCTCTGGGAACCCCATAAAGGCATCTTCCTTACCGGTCAACAGCCCCGTGATCGTCCTGTTTGAGTACCCAATGACAGGCGAGCCCAACTTCCTGCTTAATCTGGGGGACTCTAAAGGGAACCCCGTGGAGATACCCCCGACGACAGTTACCATACCTCAGACGGGCAAGACGTACCAGTTCCCTGGGGGAGTAGGGCCCAACAAGTCCATAGTGGCCTACTCTGCCATCTGTCAGCACTTGGGGTGTACTCCGCCGTATATCCACTTCTACCCTCCACAGTACGTCAGCCCAGCCCAACTTACAGCCTCTGAGCCCGACCAGCTGAGTGCTGAAGCGTTGCTGGCGGCAAAGCAGAACCACGTCGCCGCCCTAATTCACTGCGACTGTCACGGCTCGACTTACGACCCATACAAGGGGGCAGCAGTATTAACGGGACCTACGGTTAGACCCCTTCCCTCCGTGCTGTTAGAGTGGGACTCCACAAGTGACTACTTATACGCAATAGGCGCAATAGGCGTCGCCACCTACCCCAATGGAGCAAACGGCGTCCCCTCTAAGGATCCAACGGACGACTTGAGCAATAGCTACGGGAGGCCAGTAGGGGACAAGAGTACAGTCTCGGAGACTGAGAACCCGTTCTCCTCATGAGTCTAACGTTTTACCCTTTTATCTGTCCTTGAAGAGGTGATCTTATGGGAGTATCAGAATGGTTTAAGGAGAGGTTAGGTCTAGATGACCTACCGTTCTTCAGAACGCCGGACTACATGTACAAAGTAGAGTACTGGCTAGGGGCTTTAGTGGCAGCCTCGTTCATCTACACTGTGATATCCGGGTTGATCCTCCTCCTATATTATAACCCCGAGGCTGGATACAGTTCTACTGAGACCCTCATACAGAAGGTCCCTTACGGCTCCGTGGTATTGTACAGCCACCTGTACGGCGCCTACGCCATGATAATCCTCGCGTACGTCCACATGTTCAGGAACTACTTCGACGGAGCGTACAAGAAGCCCAGGGAACTGCTCTGGATCCTTGGAGTCCTCATGTTGGTGTTGACGCTTGGGACTGCGTTCCTCGGGTACAGCTTGATAGGTGACGCTCTGGCGACTAGCGCAGTGGACGTGGGAGAGGGGATAATAACCAGCATACCAAGTTTGTCCTTCCTCATACCGATACTCTTCGGCAACTACGACGCTGGAGACTACGGTAGGGTGCTCGCATGGCACATAATCCTAGCAGCGCTGATAGGGGTGCTCTTCATGCTCCACTTCTTCATGGCAGAGCACTACGGTATGATGCCCTCAAAGAAGGAAAAGAACAAGGCTCCAGCGGTCTACACTAAGGAGGAGTGGCAGAAGTTCAACCCTTGGTGGCCGAGGAACTTCGTGTACATGACGTCCCTTGTTTTCATGACCTGGGGCTTCATACTGCTCATACCAAACGCCTTGGCATACTTGAACGGACTACCACAAGAGCTTAACCCCTTCCTCAACCCGAAGCCAGCTCCACCGCCCAACAGCCCAGCTGCGGCCCACATAACCACTTACCCGCCGTGGTTCTTCCTATTCCTCTACAAGATTGCCGACTTCACCAGCGACGTGGTCATATTCCTGCTAATAGGCGTCATAATACCCCTAGTTTACCTATTGTTAGTGCCATTCATAGACAAGTCGCCTTACTTGGACCTCAAGAAGAGGAGGCTGTTCACTGCCTTTGGGATCTTAATGATAACCTACTTGATACAGACAACGGTCTGGGGAGATCTCACCCCTGGCATCGAGATACCAGTATATCAGCAGGTAATAGTGTACTTACCGCCCGCAGCAATAACGTTGGCCGGAGTGTTCCTCATACCGACCTCTAGGAAGGCTGTGGCATCGCCTTACGGTACGCTGGGTTTCCTAGTAGCTTCCTTGCTGTTCTCCGGATCCTTAGTGACGCTCGTCGTAAGCCCCTCTGCGTTGACGGCAACGGTCTTCGCGTTGTTCACGGTGTTGTTCCTGCTAGCTGCAAGGAGCTTAACCCCTGCGGTGATAAGAGTGGAGAAACAGAGCCAGCAACCGGAGCCGCAGCCCGTCGTCTCGGAGAGTCCGAGGAACTTGGAGGTAAAGAAGAGGCTCGCTGAAATCCTCATCAGTTTGTTGTTTATAGTGTCAGTGGTGCTGGCGGCTCAGCTATGGACCATCCCTGCCACTGGCTACGCGTCCAACATGTTCGGAATAGACTTAGGCCTAATATTCGTCATGCTGGGCGAGGCAATATCTTTATACCACTACGTTGTATATAGAAAGTGAAAGGAAATGATCAACGTCGGTTTTTACTACAAGGTCAGAAAGGGGCACGAGAAGGAGTTCGAGGAGAAGTTCTCGGAAGTACTTAAGCTACTAAAGGGCAGCGAATCTGGGCTACTGGACGCAAAGCTGTACAAGGCAGTGGACGACCCGTCAGAGTACTTGATATATACCGTGTGGAAAGACCTAGACTCCTTCAGGAAGTTCACTACTAGCAACGCCTATAGGAGCACCGTGGAATACGGTAAGACGATATTAGAGGGCAGACCTTCCCACAAGGTACTGCAGGAGCTCAACTCGTAATTTTTTCCTACCCTTGTTTTTCCCCGCACGCTTTTTCCTTCACACCACTGAAAACATGACTTCGTGCGAGATTTGAACGGTTACTAGTGGTCTACGAGTTAGAAGGTTTTCCTCCTGAGTCGATATTATCCCATGAAGAAAGTCCTGTTCTTAGTCGGAGAGGCGTTCGAAGACATAGAGCTCCTCTACCCGTTTTACAAGGTCATTGACTTTCAATCCCTTTCGGGATGCATCATGCACGCGTAAACAGAATGACCCCAGTCGCATTTAAATCTTTCAATCCCTTTCGGGATGCATCTCAACGGAGCGTTAAACATTATGAAACTTGGCGTGAAGAAGATTGTTAATGCGTTGAAGAAGCCTTTTTCCTTTCTCGTCACATCACGGAGTAACTCCCATAAAGGGGAGTAACGCCTTAGACCTTAGCGGAACCCTCGCAGGGCGGGGAGGGGTCAGTATAAGCCTTTTGCCTAGTATTAATTCAGTTGTGCACAAATACAGATTAAATAGATTTGTAGTACTGAAGTGCTCCTATCATAAAATTTTTTAGTGGGTTCAAGAATGTATTGACGGATAAGAATGGCAGGAAGGTTCAGAGGTGTATTAGTCCTCCTTTTAATGCTAGCTGGATTTGTAGTAAGTCCTATGTTCTTGATAACTGTCAACTCGTCAGCTGGGACTACAGTAACCCCAAGTAACCCTTCCACGCTTGTAGACGTTTCCCAGGTTAGCCCGCCAGACGCACTAGATCCGGCTACTGGCTTTTACGTACAGGATGGACCCCTATTCACTGCGGTTTTCCAGGAACTTGTAGAGTACAACGGCTCGAACTACCTGCAGGTGGTCCCAGTGATAGCCCAAAACTGGACAACTAGCAACTACGAGAACTGGACCTTCTACATAAGGCACGGCGTCTATTTCCCAGACGGCGTTCAAGTCAACGCCACCACAGTGTGGTTCTCCTTCTACAGGACAATACTAATGGGTCAAGGTCCAGGAGTGGCGAACTACATAGAGCTCCTCTTTAGCGCCTCTGAGTACAGCCAGACGGGTTACGCTCTACCTTGGGGAGTTGCTGCCGCGATACAAAACGTCACTGGGCTCCCAACTACTACCAACGCTACGTTAGCAGCGGAAGTCCTAGCTTCCATACTCTCCCACTTCAACGTTAATAACGAGACAATAATGAAGATAATGGAGTACCCATACCAAGCAGTCGTTGTCAAAGGGCCTTACGAGGTAGAGATCAACACGCTCGAGCCCTACTCTGACTTCTTGCTGGACATAGCTAGCTGGTGGGGAGCCATAGTGAACCCGGTTTTCGTTGACGAGCACGGAGGAGTCCAGCCTAACACTCCTAACTCCTACATAGACACCAACGGAATGAACGGTACCGGACCATACGTCATAAAGAGTGTGGGACCAAGCCTATCCGAAGTAGTACTAGAGAAGAACCCCAACTACTGGGCCCAAAACGTCACTGGGATCCCATCTGTGGCTGAGCCAGCCCACATACAGTACATAGAGATTGAGTACGGCCTCTCCCACACAGCCAGAGTAGAGGACTTCGACACGAACAAGGCTCAGATCTCCTACGTCTCCATACCTTACTTAGACCAAATATACAACGGCTACCAGTACAGGTCAGAGGTGAGCTTCAACCAGGTATTCCTCAACTTAGGATATCAGCCAGCAGTATTCTACTTGTCGCTAAACATGCAGGTGTTTCCCACCAACATAACTGCCTTCAGGGAGGCCATCGCTTACGCGATAAACTACAGCCAGCTACTCCAGATCTTCAACTACCACGGACAGACGCTAGCAATTGAGTACCTAGGACCTATATCTCCGGTCTTCCCAATTTACAACCAGACCATGAAGATGGACCACTTAACGCCGTTTACCTACAACTACACGATGGCTCTGCATTACCTGCAGGAGGCTGGAGAGGAGGGGCACTTCTACGTGGTTTTGCCTAACGGCACCGCCATAGGCGACACCAGCGGTACCCAGCTGCCAACCTTAACTATATATGCACTGGCACCCGTAAACGAGCTTGAGGAGGAGGAGTTGAGCGTCGTTCAGCACTCCCTACAGCAGGTAGGGATAGCCACTTCCATCCAGTTGGTGTTGCCCTCCGTGACGGACAACTGGATTACCCCAAGCGCTACCCCAGCCATAGTAGACCTAGGGTGGTTCCCAGACTGGCCAGACCCAGTGTTCCAGGAGTTAATACCTCAGACTGACGTGTTGTATGGAGGCATTTCCGGAGACTTAGCGTGGGTGAATATATCTACTCTCCAGCAGATATACAAGACCTTGCCCTTCTTGACTAACGAGACGCAGAAGGTTGACGAGGTAGCTCAAGTATACAACATACTGCATCAAGAGGTTCCATACGTGTATCTGCCCAACCCAATAGCCTACTTATTCGTACAGCCTTACGTCAAAGGCTTTGTCTACAACCCGTTTGTAGGCTACTTCTACAACATGATGTACTACCAGCAGTACAGTCCCTCTGTTACTACCACTACCAGCACCACCCCTACCACAACAATGTCCACCCCCACGCCCAGCACCACCCCTACCACTTCGTCCCTTACTATTGACGCCATAATCGGCGTAGTAGTCGTAGTAATCATTATCGTTGTGGCAGTAGTGGCGTTAAGGAGGCGTTAAAAGTTTTTTTATTTCTTAGTATAATTTTTGAATAAAGTTTTATCATGAGCTATTCTTCTGCGAGAAAAAGATTTATTAGCAGTATAAATCTTATTGAACAGGAAAGGGAATGTCGATAAACATTATTTTCTTTATAATTAGAAGAGTTGCAAACGCTTTAATTACTCTCCTCTTGCTGATTGTACTTGTATTTGTAATTATCCATCTCATAGCTCCAAGCCCTTTAGCGTTAGCCAGGCTCTATACTGGACCCCACGCCACCACGTCGGAGCTTGAGACAGTAGCAAAGGAATACGGGCTAGACCAACCTCTGTACGTACAGATAGTTAACTACATCTTGAACGTCCTTCACGGGAATTTGGGACTCGACCCGTTTTACAAGGTACCAGTGACAACCCTAATAGGGAAGTACTTACCTAGGACTCTTGAGCTGGTAATACCCGCAACAATACTCTCCGTGGTGATAGGCCTAGTCACCGGAGCCATAGCTGCATCAAATAGGAACAAGCCTACAGACTACTTTGTCAGGGGGGTTTACCTAGTGACATGGGCGTCTCCACCTTTCTTCGTTGCGACAGTTCTGCAGTTGGTCGTCGCCTACTACTTGGGACTCTTGCCTCCCACTGGCACCGTTAACCCGCTCTTGCCTGTGCCCAAGGACATCACTCCTTTCCCTATCCTCAACGCCATGTTCACGGGCGACTGGTCGTACTTCTGGAGCCTCGTCCACCACATGGTCCTACCAACAATTTCGATAGCCCTAGTATCCTTTGGCATAGTGACTAGGATAGCCAGGGCATCGATGCTGGACTACATGGACTCTGACTTCGCAAGGCTCTCCCTAATGAAGGGGCTGAGCAGGAGGAAGGTTGTATATGGGGTAGTGTTGAGGAACGCATCAATCCCAATAGTCACTCTAGTGGCCTTACTCTTCGGCTATTCCGTAGCTGGGGCTGTAGTAATAGAGGACGTATACGATTACCACGGCATGGGCTACTTCATAACCCAGGCCATCGAGAACCTGGACTACACCTCCGTATTGGGGACTACGATAGTTGTGGGAATATCGATAATAATAGCAAACCTTGTGGCCGACATTTTGTACGGTATCCTTGACCCCAGGGTGAGGGTAGTTGAGTGAGAGCCAAGGCCTCAGGTTCATGTTAAAGGCGATAAGGAGAGACAAGGGAGGGTTAGTTGGCCTCGTTATTGTGATCGCTTTCCTCCTTTGGTCCTTGATCCAAGGCACTCTTGAGGTGCTAGCAGGATACTTGAAGAGGCCCTCCCTTGGATACATGCTACTCCCGCATAACCCCTTCGCCCTGAACTTCCAGTACTCCCTTTTACCTCCCTCTCCCCAGTTCCCCTTTGGCACAAACGCCAACGGTGAGGACATACTTTCGCGTATACTCTACGCCATGCCCAGGGACGCTTTCGTGGCGATAGTGGTGGTGCTCTCTGCAATCGCAATAGGCGCAGTCCTAGGTATAATCTCGGGTTACTTCGGCGGGATAGTGGACGAGGCTATAATGAGGATTACCGACGCCTTCCTTTCCCTCCCAGCGCTTATCCTGGTCATAGCAATTACCCTACCCCTTAAGGCCACCTACCTAGGTGCAATACTGGGCCTAATGGTGGTGTGGTGGCCCACCTACGCTAGGTTCTTTAGGGCCCAGACGCTGAAGGTTAAGAACATGGACTTTATCTCTGCAGCAATGCTGGGTAACGTCTCGCACGTAAAGCTCTTCTACAGCTACATTTTCTTGAACTCAATAGACCCCATAATAGCCTACGCAACATTGGACTTCGGAAACGTTATCTTGACCTACTCGACGCTCGCCTTTCTCGGAATTGGCATAAGCCCTCCAATCCCCGAACTTGGGGAAATGGCAGCAAACGGTCTCTCTGGTCTGCCCCAAGCATGGTGGTGGTCGGTCTTCCCCGGGATGGCGATACTCATGATAGTGGTGGGCTTCGTCCTCCTTGGGGACAGACTCCAGGACATAGTGGCGGGGAGGATAACGTACTAAGGTGAACAAATTGCTCCTTGAGCTAAAGGACCTCACAATCTTCTACAAGACGCTGATAGGCTGGGTAAAAGTGGTAGATGGTGTGAACTTAAGCGTAGATAAGGGAGAAATAGTGAGCGTTGTTGGTGAGAGCGGCTCTGGAAAGACCACGTTAGGTAACGCAATAGCCAGGCTACTTCCACCAAACTCGAAGATACAAGGCGACATCATGTTGGATAACGTGAACTTAGTGAAGCTAAAGGAGAGCCAATTGCAGAAGTACAGGGGAACGTCCGTCTTCATGATATTTCAAAATCCTCTCAACAGCCTCAACCCAGTCAAGAAGGTTGGCCCACAGCTCCTAGAAGCAGCTAAGATAAGGTACAACAGGGAGGGAAAGGAGGTAGAGGAAAAGGAGCTATTCGAGGAGACGCTGAAAGTCCTCAAGGAACTGAGGCTACCAGACCCCCAGTCCATAATGGAGAGATACCCCCACCAGCTCTCAGGGGGACAAGTACAGAGGGTAGTAATTGGGATGGCCCTCCTCTTGAGGCCAAAGCTCTTGATCGCTGACGAACCAACTTCAGCCCTAGACGTTACAATACAAGCTCAAGTGGTGAACTTGTTTAGGCAGTTGAACAAGGAGCTTGGCACTAGCATAATATTCATAACCCACGACATATCGCTCGCATACGTTTTATCCAACAGGATAGTGGTCATGTACGCCGGGAGGATAATGGAGGGCGGTGACGTGGACGAGGTGCTGAAGAAACCTCTCCATCCCTACACGCAGGGCTTAGTGTCGAGCATACCGAAGGGTAACAAGAGCCAAAACAGACTGAACGCGATCCCGGGAAACCCGCCGTCCTTCTTCGTGTTGCCCAGAGGGTGCAAGTTCCACCCTAGGTGTAATAAGGCAATGGAGATGTGCAAGCAAAAGGAGCCCTCACTCGTGGAGAAGGAGGGCAGGAGGGTAAGGTGTTGGCTATATGAGTGACGGAGTGGTGTACAAGGTTATAGGGCTAAAGAGGTACTTCCTAGCCAATAAGAGGGGGATAATGGAGACGATAACAAGGAGGCCGGCAATATACGTAAAGGCCCTCGACGGTGTCACCATGGACATCTCAAGGGGGCAGACAATGGGAGTAGTGGGCGAGAGCGGGTCTGGAAAGACAACCTTGGGCAGGATACTCGCAACGTTAGACTTCCCCACGAAAGGTAAGCTTATCTTCAACGGCATCGAGGTCAACGGGAAGAACGTCGGAGAAGTGAGGAGGAGGGTGCACATGGTGTTCCAGAACCCAGCCACTTCCGTCAATCCTAGGATGAGGGTAAAGGACATAGTGATGGAGGGCATGAGGGAAAGGGACCATAACAGGGTTAAAGAGCTACTTGAGGCAGTTGGGTTAGACTACGGTAACGTAAAGGACAAGTACCCAAGGGAGCTCTCGGGAGGGCAGTTGCAGAGGGTGGCAATAGCGAGGGCCTTGGCAAAGGAGCCAGAGTTCTTAGTATTAGACGAGGCCACCTCAGCCCTCGATGCCTCCGTCCAAGCGCAGATCTTGAACTTGTTGGCTGACCTCCAGAAAGAGAGGGGGATATCTTACTTGTTCATTACCCACAACATATCGGTTGCAGGCTTCATATCTGACAAGCTGGCAGTGATGTACGCCGGGAAAGTAGTAGAAGAGGGCAAGGTCGACGATGTGATCTCCGAGCCAATGCATCCCTACACTAAGGCGTTGCTTAGCTCGGTGCCAGACCTCGGAAAGAAGGAACTTTCGCCACCCTCTGGCGAGACCCCGAGCTTGATCAACCCCCCAAGTGGGTGTAGGTTCCACCCTAGATGTCCCTTGGCCTTGGAGGTGTGTAGAACTAAAGAACCTCCGGTGGTAGATGTAAATGGGAGGAAAGTCGCCTGCTGGCTGTACGAGACCGACAGGGGTAAGGCTACTAGTTGAGGGGACCATAGCCCTGGTTGTTTTTTCTCTCTTCTTGGAGATAAAGGCACTGCTGAATTACGTTATTTTTGTGTTAGTCTGGTACGCCCTTCTAGGGTTGATAATATTGTGGCAGACCAGCCGCTTGTACTGCTTTGACGGAGGAGAGCTGGAAATAAGGTCGTTTATCTCCACGAAGAGGGTGAGGTTGGAAAACTTAAGAGAGGCTTTCATTTCCCAAGGTCCCATTGCGAAGAGATTGGGAGTGGGGTCTGTTTACATAATCATAGAGACTGGGAAGGTAATAGCAATTATGGACGTAAAGGATCCGGAGAAGGTATTGGAGAAGGTGAATTCAGGAACAGGTTAGAGGTAAAACGCCCCAACGTGGGGAAAGATCTCCCGTATGCTAGGAACGCGTCTTGTTTTAAAGAAGAATCCTGTAGCTGAAGACGTTAAGGGGGGACTTCAATCTAAAAACCTTGGCAAAAGCTTTAATCTTAAAGTAAATTGAGCACTGGAAGTCTAATAAAAAACGCATTGTCTTTATTAGCGCATGATATTTGTTGCTTTATCTTCTTCTTAACAACACAACCGCTGCTGCAACAATTATTATCACAATTACTACTCCGGCAACAATTGTCAGGGTTGGAATCGTAGGTGGAGTGGTCGTTGTCGGTGGAGTGGTCGTTGTCGGTGGAGTGGTCGTTGTCACTGGCTTAGTGACGTTAATTGATCCGTAGTAGTAGAGCTCCCTCGCACCGTTGTCCCACGTAACCTTGCTCACTACCTCATACACTCCAGGGGCTAAGTTTGCAGTATTAACGGTACCTTGGTACACACCAGGTGCTATCATCTTCATGGGCACAGGAGCAGTAGCGTTGCCGTAACTGTGGCCAGGTACGTCAAGATACTTGAGCCACATAACAGCAGTTCCATTTGTCACTTGGTGGGGCACCAAGGAGGAGGTTGCGTTGTCCCAAGTGTAGTAGGTGAAGTTAGCAGTGAACGTATAGGTCTGTCCCTGGGTCACGTTATTCAGGAAGATCAACGGGTTTATCCTGAAGTAGTATGGGTTGTATGTAACGGTTACAGTCTTCGCCTCAGTGTTAAAGGAGACAAACCTGTATGGTCCTGACGAAATCTCTGGAGCTAGCGTAGAGTGGTACAAGGTTACTACGTTGACTGGCCCTATGGCGTGAAGTGGCATTATTGGGTACTCAGATAGGGTCTCGAAGACGTTAACGTAAGAGGAGGAGTTCAAGTAGAACACTATTTGGTAAGGCCCTGTCACATTAGTCCACACCAGAGCTGGAATGGTGCCGAACAAGTCGGTATTTATAAATCCCTCCTGTGCTAAGTACGTGTAGTTCAAGTGGACTCCGTCAAACGTGTTGGTGCCCATTATTCCAGGGATGTCGTAGTACCAAACTGTGAAGTTAACGTCGTAGGCAGTAAGCGGGTAGCCGTCTATCCAAGTGTCGTTGTGGACTAAGTTCACCGTGAGAATAGTTCCGTTAACTATTTTCTCACCGTTAGGCAAGGTCATGGTCACTGGAGACTTTATAGTCCAGGAGGAAGCTACCCACGGAAGTAGTTGGGTCTCGTTAGCGAAGTTGGTTATTGCCAGAGAGTCATACATCTCGTCTAACGTGTTGAAGGCGTACACTGATTCGCTGGCGTATATGTTAATATGCCTTGGCTCGTCACTAGATATGGAGGAGAATACGAAAGTTCCGTTGAGCGCCTGGTTGGTGGGGTGTACGTCCATTATGTTTATTGCATATGTGGGAGTACCGGAGCTTAGGTAGATGTAGTTGGCCCAGCCCGGTAAGTATACAGCGTTTATTGCGTTGGACCATACGTATATTACGTACGGGAGTTGCTGTTGTAGTAGCAGCTCTGCCTCCTTGGTATAGTTTATCTCTTGTGCGAGTGTAGGTGCGTTGAGGGCATTCTGTAATACTGCATCAATGGTAGAGTTGGAGAAGCCACCCGTGTTACCTGGACTAGTGTATATACCGTTCATCCAAGAGTTTGGGAAAGGCCCTAAGTCTATCCAGCCGAAAGTAGTCAAGTTAAAGTCGTTGTAAGGTGGAGTGGTCGCTTGAGTTATCAGCGTGCCAAAAGTCTCTGATACGGGCACGATGGTTAAGTTAATCGCTGCCGCGGCTGCTTTCAGGAGGTTGGCGAACTTCAGCGAGGTCTCTGGTGGGTAAGTGTAGTAGAAGGTTAGCTTTAGTGGTTTCCCGTCGTAGTACCACTGGCCTTTGACGTGAGTTATCCCTGGAACTTTCTCTAAGTACATAACTGCCCTCGTCAAGTTGTAGGACTGGTACTGCTCGTAGTAGGACTCTACCTGTGGGTTGAACCACTGCTTGTATACCGCTAGGTTCGGGTTAACGAAGAACGGCTCATCAACTCCTAATACGCCGTTATCTAGGACGTAAGAGGTCACGTTCTGCGGGTTTATGAGGGACGCTATTGCGTACCTAAAGTACAAGTTGGCGGTCAAGTTATTTCCAAACGCGAAGACTATTTGCCCAAAGCTCTCTGCAGGGGCTATTGCAAGGAACGCTGTGGTGTTATAAGGTGCCTTCTCGAGTTCTTGGATCTCCGAGACATGTGTGAGGGTAATGAAGTCCACCTTACCGTCCAAGAGGGCGTTGAACTCGTCTGTGTGCGTGCTGTAGGCGTAAGTGAAGACGATTGTGCCGACCCAAGGCTCGTTGTATATCACTTGTGATGGGGTAAGAATCGGGGCGTTAAAGTTGGCTATAGCAAAACCTGATGTTTGAATTGGTATGGCTACTAGAAATCCCAGGACTAGTGAAATACCTAATATTAAGGTTAGTTTTCTCATTACCTATCACTTATGTATAACAACTTTTCGTAATCTATTTAAACTTTTTTATAAGTCAAATGTCATGCGATGAAGTTCTTTTAATTGAATTAAAACAAACTATTCCAATTAGACCATTAATTGACACATAATAATATTTAGTTGACTCTAACTTCCTCCCCGCCCTAAAGGGAGAGGTTTGTCGTTCTTTTGTAAGGCGCCTTGCGGTCCTTCAAGTCGCCCTGAGGACTATTATGATCCCCTCTCTCACTTGGTTGCTAACCTTATATCCTACTCCTATGATGTGGTCTCCGGCAAAGGCCAACGAGTTTACGCTGACGTTAATCCCAGAGTAGACCTCAGAAAGAGAGGTAGGAGTCTTCCCCATAAGCACTATTCCCTCCTCTGAAACGGTTCCAGACTCCTCATTTATTAAGGGTATCCTAAGGGAGACCACGTACTCGCCGTCGCCGTAGCCTACAGCTACCACAACTCCCACGGCGTATTTCAAGTCAATGAAGTGTACGCCGCTTCCGTTTACTAAGCCTAGCAACGTTAACGTCACATCAGGTTTAGAGCTGTAGTTGAAACCCCCTACTAGCCAGCCCTCAGGGGAGTTGGCAACTGTCAGAATTGAGCCAGCTCCATCCAGGAAGTCCACAAAAGACGTGCCGTTAAAGACAGCGAAAGTGTAGTTGAAAAGATGGCTTCCGCCCACTGCAAACTGATCTCCATGGGAGGACAGGGCGTATACTCCTGTACCTACGCTGAGCGGAGTGTAAAAGAAGGCAGGCAACCTCGAGGTGAGATCAACGGAGGTCAAGTTGGGGAATACTTTTACTAGGAAAGGCACATTATATTCAGCTGTGCCCTCTATAACGAGCGCGCTACCTCCTACTAGCCAGTACTTCCCAGTCCACGCTGCCACGTACGCCTGACCGGGGGTATAGAAGCTAGGTATCAATTGTGAGACGTTGATGGCCTTTTCATCTGCGTAGAGCACTACTTCAGGCTGAAGGACGCTTACGTTTCCTTCCCTTATGTACTGGGCCCCGGCAAGGAGTAAAGCTGAACCGTTGTACGCAATCGAGTATATCGTCCCATTCTGGAAGTAGGCCCCTAAGTTAAAGAAGGAGTAAGAGGAATTCTGGATGAAGAACTCTCCCGCTACCCCGTAGGAGATGTTGTTGGACTGGGAGGATCCAGCGAAGGCCACAACGTTCCCGTTTACCTCTATTACATCGTTCAGCGTGTACGTGCCGGGGATCGCCTTAATAACAGGGACGTTAAAGAGAGACGTTGAACTGTAGTATAAATAAAAGGCAATGGCCACTGCTATTAGGGCTGCTACGACAAAGTACTCCTTATGTTTACGCGATTTCCTTTGTCTTTTTTCCGGTTTAGGCATTATAATAAACCTTGCATGAAGAGTAGTTTGTTGGGTATTAATTGTTTGTCCGAAGTGTGTTGTTGCCTTACAGTCGCTTTGAGGCTCGGCGTTCTAATTACGGGGTTCTACTGCTTAGCTAACCCACTCTCCTCCCTGCGAGGGTTCTGCTAAGTCGTAGTCGTTATTCCTCTTCTTTATAGAGAGACACACAGTTTGACGTGACAAAAAGGAAAAGAGGTTTTTCAAGGTGCCAACAATTTTCTTCACGCTTAATTTCATGATGTAATCATATGTAATGTTTACATGAAGATCTCCTTTGGTATTGAAATATATTACACAGACACAATACCAAAATGACAAAGTTTTTTAAGAACGACGAGAGCTACTTTATTAGGAATAGGAATGAGCTCAACGGCTACCTCTGAGAAAAGCGTAATCAGGGGCAGGTTCCACATAACCGGTCTAAAGAGGTACCTATTGAAGAGAATAGCCGAAAGGTCAGTCTTGTTGTTTGGGATCCTCGTGTTCAACTTCTTTGTCTTTCAAGTCTTACCCACCCTTTACCATATAAACGTAGCCGAGCTTTACGTCCCACTTTCCTATAAGGGACTGCCCAGGAGCGAGCTCGTGCAGGCCATTGACAGACAGTTCGGGCTAAACCTACCTCTACAGGAGAGGTTCTTCGTTTACATTGAGTCCCTTTTGACCTTTCACTTAGGTATATCGATGCACTACGACGAACCAGTGCTAACCTTAATAGAGCAGAGGTTTCCTGTTACCGCCCTTCTTGTCATCCCCAGTCTGTTCTTGAGCACCGTTCTGGCGGTGGTACTGGGCCTATATTCCATATCAAGACAAGGCAAGATAGGCGACAACATCGTGAGTTTTACGGCGATAATGACTTACTTTATTCCATCTTTCTGGCTAGGGGAGATCGTGCTTTACGTGTTCGGTTTCTACCTAAACGTATTTCCGACGAACATAGCCGAGGCGATAACCAGGAACGGAGTGACGTTACAGGGTTTCGCTTACTGGGCTAGTCTGTTAAAGTTCCTCACTCTCCCTATCCTATTCCTCACGGTAGTAAGCTATGGGGTCAGGAATATCCTCTTCAGGAACAACGGGATAGAGCTCATGGGTAGCAACTTCGTCAACTACTTGAGAGCAAGGGGGATTAGCGACAGAAAGATATTTTACAAACACGTGACGAGGAACGCTATAATACCCGTCTTTACGAGGGTGGGAATAGATCTAGCCTTCCTATTTGCAGGAGTAGTGTTCATTGAAGACGTGTTCAACATCCCAGGGTTGGGAAGGCTTTTGGTGTCAGCCGCAGAGAACTTAGACATTCCCCTCCTAGAGGGCGACTTCTACGTTATAAGCTTGTTTGCAGTAGTTATCCTACTGGCGTTAGACCTTATATACCCTCTAATAGATCCTAGGGTGAAGTACGAATGAACAAAGTCATTAAGGACCTGCTATCAAGGAAGTCCTTCGTGTTCTCAATCATAATAATTGGATTATTCTCAATTTTGGCAGTAGCCGCTCCAGCGCTGACCCCTTATAGCAACCCGTATTTGCCCTCCCAACAGTATGTGGCGGCCCCATATGCCGTCCCTTCATGGGCAACGATCTTCCCGCAGTATAGGGAACTCCCTCCAGATGTGTCCTTCACCTTTACGAGGTACGTCTCCTCTGAAAGCTCTTATGTAACGGCAATAAACGCGTCCTACATTAAGGTTGTAGTCCCACCAGGGCAAACAGTTAACGTATCGTTTCCTTTTAAGTGGAACTGGAGCGATCCGTACAATGTGGTTGTATCGTTTAAGCTCTTAACGCCTAGCACAACCAGCTTTGTCGTAAACTTGTACTTCAACGGCTTGTACGCAATGGAACTTTCCCCCGAACCCTTCCCCGTGGAGCCAGCAGTTTCGATATCCCCCGGCAAGGTAAACAGCGTGGTATTCAACTCAAAGTATATATCCTCAGTGAACTCCCCCTTTGCCTCTGAGCTACCGCTATCCAAACAAGCTCTAGCTGCCTACGAGTTTCCATCTTACGCACTTCCGAAGCCTGGAACCTACAACGTCACGGTTTCCTTTGAGAACACTGGAAGCTCTAAGGAAGTATTCGTCATGTCATTGCCTTCCTATAGTTCCTTGGGATACGTATACGGTAAGCTAGGCACGGACGACAACGGAGCTAGCGTATTCGCGGAGTTCGTCTATGGAGCTAGGTTTGACCTATACCTCTCTATCCTGGCATCAGTATTAATAATAGGAATAGGTCTATTCATAGGATTGCTGGCAGGCTACATTGGAGGGTTTACTGACCTTTCCCTAAACGCTCTGACCGACTTCTTCCTCTTGATTCCTGGGCTACCATTACTTGTGGTGCTAATAAGCATATTTGACGTAACTGGAACCATAGTTAACGTGAATAAGCCTACACTTATACTACTAATAATATCCTTGCTATCGTGGCCTGGCACAGCCAAGATTATAAGGGGACAGACGCTCTCTTTAAAGAGCAGGACTTTTGTGGAGGCCGCGAAGGCCCTAGGAGAGGGAAACTCGAGAATATTGTTCAGGCATATCCTTCCTAACTTGATGGGCATACTCTTCGCCCAGTTAGCCTACGACGTTCCCGGAGTAATTTTAGCGGAGTCTGGTCTAGACTTCCTGGGCTTGGGAATAACGGAATTTCCCACGTGGGGAAACATGTTGGGCTTTGCCACGTATAACGTGTCCTTTATTAACGGTTTCGCGTGGTGGTGGGTACTTCCGCCTGGGCTAGGAATAGTCCTGTTGAGCACGGCGTTTTACTTCTTCGGCTCTGCCATGCTCGATGTACTAAGTCCCTATAAGTTGAGGGGCGAGTGAAGTGATCTTTGAGGAATCCACGGACGCAATCCTAAAGGTGGACTCCCTAAGGACGTACTACAAGACCAAGAAAGACAGCGTCAAAGCAGTGGACGACGTATCTCTCTTCGTGGACAGGGCAAAGGTTCTTGGGGTAGCAGGGGAGTCCGGATGCGGTAAGTCAACGCTTGTCTCCACAATATTCAGGGTGCTTCCGAGGAACGCACAAGTAGTATCTGGGGAAGTAAAATTCAAGGGACAGGACATACTTTCCATGGATCTTAAGACCTTTAGGAAGACCATTGTATGGAGGGACATAGCCTACATACCCCAAGCCTCCATGGACGTACTTGACCCCGTGTACAAGGTAAAGGACCAGATGATGGAAACTATAATGGAGCACGAGGATGTCTCAAAGGCGGAGGCCATGGAGAGAATATATAAGGCGCTGGAGAGCGTCGGCGTGCCTCCGGAAAAGGCAGAGATGTTCCCCCACGAACTCTCCGGGGGACAGAGGCAGAGGGTAGTAATTGCGATGGCTCTGCTGTTGAACCCGTCTATGGTGATCTCTGACGAGGCCACCACTGCCCTCGACGTCATAACCCAAGCTAGAATACTGAAGATGATGAAAGACCTCCAGGAGAGTAGGAAGTTTAGCATGATGTTTGTGACCCACGACCTAGCGCTCCTAGCTAACATAAGCGACAGCGTCCTCGTTATGTACGCAGGAAAGGTAGTGGAGTTCGGGGACGTGGAAAGGATTTTCAGGAACCCCCTCCACCCCTATACAAAAGCCTTGATTGAGGCAATTCCGGACTTGAGGTTGAGGAAAAAGAAGAAGCTCGTCTCGATTCCGGGCTACCCTCCGGACCTAGAGAACCCGCCGAAAGGCTGTAGGTTTGCCCCTAGGTGCCCAATAGCCATGCCCATCTGCAGGGAGAAGGAACCTGAGCTGACAAAGGTAGAGAGGTTCCATTACGTAGCTTGTCACGCGGTGAGCAAGAAATGATAGAGACGCAGAACCTCAAGGTTTACTTCAAGTCAAGGAACGTGGTAGTTAAGGCAGTAGATGGGGTTAACATCAGCATCAAAGAGAAGGAGATAGTTGGGTTGGTGGGAGAATCTGGAAGCGGGAAGACTACGCTGGGGAGGACGATTTTGAACTTGCAGAGGCCCACTGCAGGAAAGGTGCTGTGGAACGGGAAAGACGTTTCAAAGCTAAGGGGGAAAGAGGAGAAGGAGTTCAGAAGGCAGAATCAAATAATATTCCAGAACCCCTACGAGGCCGTGGATATAAGGATGAAGGTATACGACATAGTCGCTGAAGGGATAAGGGTGCATAAGCTGGCAAAGAACGAACAGGAAGAGAGGGAAATGGTAATGAACGCCTTAAGGGAAGTGGGACTCACGCCAGAGGAAGAGTACGCTAACTCCCTACCAAACCAGCTCTCCGGTGGGCAACTACAGAGGGTAGCCATTGCCAGGGCGCTTGTGCTCGACCCAAGTTTTATAGTAGCTGACGAACCGGTCTCCATGTTGGACATGTCAATTAGGGCTGGGATTCTGGATATTTTCCAGAAGTTGAAAGAGGAGAAGGGAAAAAGCGTCTTGATGATTACCCACGACATTTCCACAATAGGCTATATTGCAAACAGGATATACGTAATGTACCAAGGGAAAGTAATAGAGAGCGGACCCACAGACGAAGTCCTTGACCACCCATTACATCCTTACACCAAGGTCCTCATATCTGCAGTGCCCTTGCCAGACCCGTCTGCGAGGAGTACACTGTCCTTTATTGAGATAAAGGAAGAGACGGAACCCTATAACGGCAAGGGTTGTAGGTACTATCCTAGGTGTCCCTTCGCCATGGAAGTCTGCAAGGAAAAGGAGCCAGAGCTAACCGGTGGATCCAATGACCACTACGTCGCGTGTTTCCTATATTGAAGAAAGACCGCTGGCATCTCTCAAAGAGGTTATCCTCTCGGCGATATTTGTGTTCTCGGGCTTCTTGCTCTCATTATACACTTACGTGCCTGCGTTTCTGCTAATAATCCCTTTGTCCTTCTTTATGCTCTTCTTTCGAGAGTGGAAGATGATTAAAAACCTCAAGGAACTTAAGAATAAGGGAGTGCTAAGCTACGAGCCAAAGTACAGAAAAAACAAGGCAGAGGCCAACAGAGTTCTGACAGTTGTCCTCCTTGTCATAGTGGGACCTATGGTGCTCTCCGCGTTCCTTCCGCCACTTCCGTGGATCAGCTCCACAATGGCGTTCGTTATGGCGTGGCCTCTCTCAAACGTCTTGGAGTTTGCACTTCAGAAGTGGACAGAGAGGAAGGCTGGCGGGAGGGTAGTAAAGTACTACAAATGGGTTGAGTACGGCGAAGAAGTTTTGCTTAAGGAATATGGGTGGAAGATAAAGAAGGAAAAGTAAAGAGTACATTCTCGCGTGGATCACGTCCTCTTAAAAGCTTTTATACGTATACACGTGTATGAAAGCCAAAGTGACCTCGTCAACAGACTACGACGCTGTCTCAGCCATTCTGGATACAATGAAGAAACTAGGCCTGTCGCCTAAGCCAACGTCCTTCGAGGAGATAACAAGAGAAAAGGTTGAGGTAAAGGCAAGCTACCTTGTCAGGGAAATGAGGGATGAACGTCTATCTAAACACTAGCGCGATAATCAAGAGGTACTTTAAGGAGGAGAACAGTGACAAGGTTGACGAGGTATACAGTGAGGTGTGGCAGGGCAAAAGCGAAAAAATCTCCTTTTCCGCTTTCAACGTGAGTGAAGTTGTAGGAGTTCTTTACCGGTTTAGGGGAATTTTTTAACGAAACGCTACAGCTACTAAGGCCCAAGACGTTGACGATAGTACCTGTCGACACTGAGGTCGTTTTCAAGTCAATACCAATAACTGTGGTCCACCACGTCTACGTGGTAGATGCCCTCCAAGTTGTTAGTTGCATTGACGTGAATTGTAAAAAGATCTATATACTGCTGACAAAAAATTGGGAGAGTCAGCTAAGAAGATGGGCGTAGACGTAAAAATAGTATAACCGTCTACGTCCTCTAAAAAGAAACCTCCCTTTACTCTGGAGGTATCTCCTTGAACGTATAGGCTATGTCTATTCCCTCCTTCCTCAGCCTATACCACCTTATTACATAATAGATTGCTATTCCAGCTATGAACGGCGAGGCTACAATTGTCCAGGTCAGCGGGTTCATCTGTATGCCTAAGTACACCGTGGAGTTACCGAACCAGTAGTAGGCGTACAGGCTAAGTACGGCTAAGTCCACTACGGACATACCGAGTATGAAAATCCTGTTCCCCAGCAGTTCCTTCCCCTCAGCCTTCACCGACGCTACGATGGAGGCTATTACAACTATTATGAAGCCGAAGAGCAACGCCATGGCATCCGCTGTGTCCATGCCGTAGAAGAACGCAGAACTCAAGGGGGTCACAGTTATGGCTACAAGACTACCTATGGTTATGATCTCGTCTACCAAGTGGGCCACCACTGGCGAGTGGAACCTCTCGCTCACGTAGGATACTACTGTGGGCAACGCCTTGTCGAACGCTATAGCCATGAAGTATCTCGAGACGAATAGTGCAACGGCGAACATTATTGCCAAGTACCAGAAGTAGGAGCCTATCACCAGGAAGAGGTCTAGGGGTAAGCTCTTGAAGCTCACTACCACGTCGTAGACGGGGTTAAGGAGGTTGGCATCTCCTTGGGCTCCTGCCCCTATGAAGAAGGAGGCAGGAAGGGAGCTCACGGAGGACGCTATGAAGAAGGTGATCAACACTCCTGCCACCACCAACGCTGCGAGCACGCCCAGCCTAAAGGCCTTGCTACCGCCCCTCACCTCACCGGCAACGGAGGTGGCGCCATTGACGAAGGGTAAGAAGCTAGCGGTGAAGACCATGAGCCCTATGGTTGCAAGCGCAGCGTTGGGGAACAGCGGGGTGGCGGAGGAGCTGGCGGAGATGACAGAGGAGTAGTTAACTCCGGAGGCCTCCAAGGAAGAGGGGGTCACGAAGTGCATGAGGGACCCTGTCGTCACGAAAGTTATCAGCGCTACGACGGTTATCGCGCCCATTATCTGGTTGGTGTACTTGGGGAGGAATATGTTGATCAGTATGACGCCCGTGAAGGTTATGGCCCCCACCGCCAGTACCATGAACGGGTTTGAGAGGGCGGAAGCGAGGGAAAAATAAGTACCTCCAAAGTCGTTGGCCATTGCTGCAAACCCCGTCTGGAGCTGACCAACGCCGTCGTACACGATGGCGGCGTCGAATATCATCTGGGAGATGCCGAAGACCAGCCCGACCCCTACGCCTATTGCCGGGTTGAGGACCCTGCTCGCGAACACGTAGTCTGCTGCTGTCCTCTGGTACTTCTCGCTTATCTTAGTCCAAAGGTAAGCGTGGGGCATGAGCACTATCCAGCTCAGCAGTGCACCGAGGACCACTAGCCCGTTTGGGGACACGTACAGCCCGGAGAGGTAGGATATGGGGAGGACGTAGAACGCTATGAACCCCATGCTTATGAACATAGCCGTCAACCAGTTTATCTCCCTTACGAGACCCGAGGACTCCCTCGCAAAAAGGGATTTTGTGGTTACCTTTTGGGTTTTACCTTTTTCACTAGCCATAGAATGGTCTCTCTATAAATTCCTTAAAAGTTTTAATCACATTTTACATTAACACTATTTAAAAATTAAATTCAAACTCTAAAATTTCTTTAACATTGTGGAATTCTCGCATACGAAGAACGTGAACAGTTTCTGTAATTTACGTATTATTACACGTTGTTTTTATCGCAAAAAATTAAGTGTATGATCTATATATTAATTCTATAAAAGTTGTCAATTATACCATTAAGAAAATGAACAGGGTTCATAATAAACGAGAGTTATCCTGTGATGAAAATAGATTATTTCTAACTCGCGTGAAGAAACTTATATTAATCTACTAAAGAAGGGAGACTGCATGGAAAACGTTAAAGCAGAGTACAACCCCCTCAGGAGGGTGGCTGTCTCGACCCCAGGAAGGGAGAAGTACCGCCTAACTCCAAAGACCTTGTACGAACTGCAGTATGCGGAGATCCCAGACCCCGTGGAGTTAAGGGAGGAACACAAGGAGTTCGCCAAGAAGCTTAAGGAGGCCGGGGCGGAAGTGGTGGACGTAAGGGAAGAGATATTGAAGCTCAAAAGGGAGGAGCTGGAGGAACTGCTGGAAGGAACGAGTGAGTGCTCCATTGACGTAGCTTCCCTCACTAAGGAAGAGCTGGCTGACATCTTGATCTCTGGCCTAACTGCAAGGGAAGCGAAGAGGTTCGGCAAGGTCCTTTTACCGGAGGACGAAGAGTTCTGCGTGAAGCCCCTAGTAAACATAATGTTCACTAGGGATCCCGGCATGGTCATAGGGAAGACTTACGTAAAGGGGAAGATGAGGTGGGAGTCCAGGAGGAGGGAGCCAGACCTCCTAGTAAAGGTCTTGAAGCCCGAGAACGTGTTGGAGGTTAAGAAGGGCTACTTCGAGGGAGGGGACTTCTTCCCTCTGGAGGGGAGGCTCCTCATGGGCTATGGTACCAGAAGCAGTGCGTTGGGAGTCTCGTACGTTCTCCCAAGGCTGAGGGAGCTAGGGGAGATCGACGAGGCCATCTTGGTGAAGCTGGAGACCCCCGAGCTCCACCCAAACAAGGGGATAGGCCACTTGGACACAGTCATGGGCATCCCAGCTAAGGACGTCATTATCTACTACAAGTCCCTGCTAGACAAGGCTAAGGTCTACTTGTACAAGGGCAACGACGTGGTGAGGGATGAGAGGCCCTTGAGGGAAGTGCTTAAGGACTACTTGGCGAGGGACTTGAGGGTAGTGAACATAGGCAACGCAGATTACTACGACGAGGAGAGGGAACACTGGCTCCTGGCAAGCAACGTGATAGTAGTAGACAAGAACAAGATAATCGCCTACGAGCACAACAGGGTTACCAACAAGTTGGTAGAGGAAGCTGGGGTCCAAGTTGTCACTTTCAAGGGTAACGAGATCATAAAGGAGGGAGGGGAGAGGAGCGGGCCTAGGTGCATGACCCTCCCGCTAGTGAAGGCCTAAAGAGGACTCCAGTTTTTTGAATTCCTTGTCCAGTTCCTCACCCGGTACTATTATCCTCTCAACTTCAACGTCCCCGTCCACTCTGTACACGGTGAGGAGGCTCTCCTTTCCCATGGTTCTCTTGTACTCCTCGTCTACGTTCCTGAAGACGTCGTATACCTTGAGCTCGCCCTCAACGTAGACCTTGGTGGCCACCTTTACCTTCCCTTCCTTGAACACCTCTCCGTGTCCCTTCCTGCCCAGCGTAAACGCCTCCACTATTACCCCTCCCCTTTCCAAGCGGAAGGTCCCCTCGAAGAGGGCGTTAGCCCTGTCGTAAAAGATGATGGGGTGGGGAAGGAAGAGTATCTCCTTCCCCTCGAAGAAGTTGGCCACCTTTACGCTCGACCTCGACAAGACCTTTGAGTACGCTTGGTCCGTTACCACTACCCTGGAGTCGGCGTAGACCCTCGTCTCTATCTCGTCGTCGTTTGTGATGACCTCAGAGGGGTTGGCCAACATTACCTTGCCGTCTACGAGGTAGGCGTTGAGCACCCCTTGCCTATAGACGTAGAACTTCCCCTTCTCGTACCTAACCTCTAAGTAGCCCCTCAAGCCCCAGCTCCTCTCCCAAGACTTTCAGTAGCTCTTGAGTACCTTCCAAGGTCTTTAAGCTAACGAATACCGTGGGCCTCCCCTTCCTCACCCTCCTAGCGTCCTCCTTCATTTTGTTGAGGTCCGCGTTGACGTATGGCGCAAGGTCTACCTTGTTGACGACTAGGAGGTCGCTCCTCTCTATGCCGAGCCCTCCCTTGCCAGGGTACTTGTCCCCCGCAGAGGTGTCCATCACGAAAATCATGTAGTCCGCGAGGATGGGGCTGAAGGTGCTCATCACGTTGTCTCCCCCGCTCTCAATGAAGACCACGTGAGGGTTCACCTTCCTCTCCATCTCCTCTAGGAACCTCAAGTTCAGCGACGGGTCCTCCCTTATCGCGGTGTGAGGGCAACCGCCAGTGACCACTCCCACCACGTTCTCCTTTGGCAAAAGCTTCTCCTTGAGCACTAGGTTGGAGTATATCCTCATGGCGTCGAAGTTGGACACTACGTCGTTAGTTATTATCCCTACCTTTATCCCCCTCTTTACGAACTCCCTTGCCAGGAATTCTATTAGGCTGGTCTTCCCTGCTCCTACCGTTCCAAGTACTCCTACCTTGATCAAGACATGAACACCTTGGGTTCCCTTCTTTCGTGGAGCCTCGAGAGTAAATCTAGGAGCGGGAAGGAGGGCTCAAACTCCTCTCCCACCTCTGCCTCTTCCAGGAGTCTGCCTATCAGTTTTTGTGCCTCGTAGAAGGTCATTGCCCCCAGCCTCACAGCCGAAAACGCCATGGTAGCCAGTTCGCTGTAGGCCACTCCGAGGGCGCACTCCTCCTTACCTATCCCTAGGCATAGGCACACCCTGCCAACAACTGCAGGGTAGGTACCGCGAGTCCTCCCTTCCTTCACTGCCCTGAGGAAGTAGTCTTCGCAGAGGTCGAGCCTTGCTAGAGATCTGCCCATGTTTACGCTCATTTCCTTTAGCTCCCTGGTTAGCTTTGAGGCGTAGGCTACCCTGTCAGCAGTGTAGGGATCCTCGTAGGAGAGCTTGGCGATCACGGCGTCGCCCCTGAGGACCACCGTCTTGAAGGCTACCTCTATGAACTCCCTCACGTCGTAACCTTGGTAGAAAGCCTCCTCCACCCCCGAGGAGTAGTTAAAGGAGCCTATGGGCAGGGCGCTGTCAAAGAGCTGGAAGGCCCTTGGGTTCAACCTTGACCACCACCTGGAACGCCTCCAAGTTTGGTCTGAACCTCACCTTCTCCAGCCTGGGTTGGAACTCCTTTAGCCTCTCCAGGAGGAAGGACGCGTCGTACTCCGAGGTGGGTACGTACACTACCCCTTCTCCCTGCATAACCCTCAAGTGAAGGTTGCCTATGACGAATCCCGCCTTGAAGGCAGAGGTGGGGTCCCCGAGCTTGATTGCCACCGCTAGCTCCTCCTTTTGTCTCACCAGGAGCAAGTAGTCCTCCACCCGCACCACGTCTCCGTCCTCGAGGCGTTGGCCCAGCAGGTTCACCTTCACCTCCCTGTCCTTCAACTTTACCGCAAACCTCCTCCTCTCTATCTCCTCCCTCTCCAGCTCTACCTCTAAGAACTTCCCCGTGGCCTTTGCCTCCTCTACTGCATTTCCCACTTCCTCCAGCTTTCCCAGCCTCTTCGCCATCCTCACCACCTAGAACATGAAGTAGAGCTGGGTCAATGGTAGCCTCTCCGATGGGGGCACCTTTGGAACGACCCCGTTTACCTTCACCTCGTAGGTGTCCGGGTCTACCTCTATCTTGGGCAGAGCGTCGTTGTACTTCATGTCCTTCTTCCCCAGCTTCCTAGTCCCCTTCACCGGGAGGACCCTCCTCCTCAGGGACTTGGATACCCTCTCAACGCTCACTTGGCTCACGAAGAAGAAGGAGGTCAAGTGGGGGGCGTAGTAGCCGAACATCGGCTTGTAGCGCAAGGGTTGCGAGTAGGCAACGGACGCGTTGGTGTCGCCCATTATTGCCCAAGCTATTGCCCCTCCCTTTATCACTATGTAGGGCTTCACCGGGAAGAATCTGGGGTCCCAGAGCACCACGTCGGCAATCCTCCCAGGCTGTAGGCTCCCCACGTACTCTGAGATTCCGTGGGCTATCGCAGGGTTTATGGTCAACTTGGCCAGGTACCTCATTACTCTGAAGTTGTTGTCCATGGGGTTCAAGTTGAGCTCCTTCATCTTGTGCGCCAGCTGGAACGTCCTTATTGCCGTTTCCCCTACCCTGCCCATAGCCTGGGAGTCGGAGGACATCATGCTTATGGCCCCTATGTCGTGGAGGTAGTCCTCCGCCGCCATAGTCTCAGCCCTTATCCTGGACTCGGCGTAGGCTACGTCTTCTGGCACCTTAGGGTTCAAGTGGTGTACGGCTATGAGCATCTCCAAGTGCTCCTCGTAGGTGTGGACCGTGAAGGGCTTCGTGGGGTTTGTAGAGGACGGGAGGACGTTGGGCTCACTGCATATCTTGATTATGTCCGGGGCGTGCCCCCCTCCTGCCCCCTCAACGTGGTAGGCGTGGATCGTCCTGCCACCTATGGCGTTGAGCGTGTCCTCCAAGTAACCGCTCTCGTTTGAGGTGTCCGTGTGTATTGTCACTTGGACGTCGTACTCGTCCGCTACCGTGAGCGTCTCGTCTATTACCCTCGGCATTGCCCCCCAGTCCTCGTGGATCTTGAAGCCAGATGCACCTCCCTCCAAGGCCTGCTCCATTGGGATCCTGCTGGAAGAGGCCTTAGCTGTCAACGCAAAGTTGAGGGGGAACTCCTCCAAGGCACTCATTATCAGCTTTAGGTTCCAGCTACCCGGGGTGGCAGTCACTGCCTTCGTCCCTTCAGCTGGCCCCGTCCCTCCGCCTATCAACGTAGTGAAGCCGGCGGAGAGGGCGTCGAAGACCTGCTGTGGCGCAACCCAGTGTATGTGGGTGTCTATGAACCCTGGGGTGGCGATTAGCCCCTCCCCGGATATTATCTCGGTGCTTGGGCCTACAACGAAGTCCACCCCGTCCATGGTAAAGGGGTTCCCAGCGTGGCCTATTCCAACTATAACCCCTCCCTTTATGCCTATGTCTGCCTTGACCACTCCAATAGTTGGGTCCAGTATTACAGCGTTTGTTATCACTAGGTCCATCGCGTCCTCTTCCCTTGCAGTTGGGAGTAGTCCGAGCCCGTCCCTCGCCGTCTTCCCCGCCCCGAAGACGAGCTCCTCTCCCTTGGTTATCAAGTCCCTCTCCACTGTTACGTACAAGTTGGTGTCTGCTAGCCTTATCCTGTCGCCCTCAGTTGGCCCGTAGAGCTCAGCGTACCTCCTCCTGGAGATCTTCAAGCGAACCCCCTCTCCTTTGCCCTCTTCAATGCGTCCTCCTTGTTGTGATCTAGCGAACCCTCAGTGAGGCCGTTGAGCCCAGTGATCCTCCTGTTCCCTCCCATTCTCCTTACCTTGACCACGTGCGTCTGCCCCGGCTCGAACCTGACCGCTGTTCCAGAGGGTATGGCAAGGCGGTAACCAAAGGCCTTCTCCCTGTCGAACTTCAGCCTCTTGTTGACCTCGAAGAGGTGGAAGTGGGAACCAACCTGGATTGGCCTGTCCCCAGTGTTGGTCACCTCCAGCTCCCCTTCTTCTCTTATCTCAACCTCGCCTTCCTTGATGTCGTAGGTGTTCAGCGCGGACTTGGAGGACTTTATGGGGCTCCTTATGGTCACCAGCTTCGTGCCGTCCGGGAACGTGGCCTCGACCTGCACAACGTCGAGGAGCTCCGGCACCCCGTCCATTACGTCGTCCTCGGTCAACAAGGTCTGCACTTCCTTTAGTATTTGGGATATCTTCTTTCCTTCCCTGGCCCCCTCGAGGACGTAGTCGACTATTATTGCCAAAGCCTCCTCGTAGTTTAGCTTAAGGCCCTTGGCCTTTCTCCTCCTGGCCAGCTCCGCAGCCCACGACACCAGGAGCTTTTCCTCTTCTCTGGGCGTGAAGATCATGACTGAAGATTTGCGCAAATAAGTTAAAAACTTTCCATGTTTCCATTTAAAAAATAGACAAAGGAGTATAAGAATACGTAAAAGATTTAAAGATTTTACCGGTGATTTGCCGTGTGGAGGCAGAATAGTTTATTCTGTGGGGTATTCCAGTTAAGAGTAGTTGTTCAAGGTAAGCCTCTCCGCAAACCCCTTCCAGGCCCTCCTCGACGCTGGGGAGTACAAGAGGGCTACGAAGACGACTACGTACGCCAGCAACGTGGTTCCTGACGCTCCCCTTGTGTTGAACACGATTGAGAGTAGGGCGGGCGTCCACACTGCTAACGCAGTAGCCAGGAAGACCAAGACCCCTGTCAAGGAGAACTTGAAGGGTCTGACCCCTCCCCGCCATGCGAGGGTTCTGCATAGGTCTAAGGCGTTACTCCCCTTTATGGGAGTTACTCCGTGATGTGAAGAGAAAAGAAAAGGTTCTTCAACGCGTTAACAATCTTCTTAACTCCTAGTTTCACAATGTTTAACGCTCCGTTAACCTCGCTGTGAAGCTTATGGCCAAAAGGACAGTTTACGACTCCCCTAGGCCTTCTCGTTACATTTGCGTTATGGTAAGCGCAGAAACGCGAGGTATTGTACTCAATCACTAGGTACGTCTTTACGCCGTACTCGTGGAGTTTGTTCGCTAATGCGCCAACTTGCGATAAGACCAAATTTGAAGTGAACTTATTTCCGTTATTCCGAGAGATGAAGTTAGGATAGCCCAAGTAAACGGCGGAGACGCCAAGAGACCACAAGGACTTAGCAAAGTTAAAGGCTAAAGTTCTGTAAATGAAGAAGCCTACGGTAAAGCTTAGTGAATTCTTTCCCTTTCCCTCAGCACTTCTTCCCTATTACTTCTTGAACCTTTTCTGTCTCACTCTTCAACTTGTCGAGTTCGGCGATCCTCTCCTGAAAATAGAAGTTCGCTCTTCACTGCTGAACCCCTATAAAATAGAACAGCACGTCCTCAACAACGACAGTAGCCAACGCGTTTACGCCAAGGTCAATTGACGCAACTCACCTTTAGGTCTCTCGATCTGAATCTCATCCCTCTCACCGTGAATGATAAGAGACTCTTCTATTGGCTTACCGCTTTTCTTTGCTACAGTCCTACCAACGTCAACGAAATGTGGGCGTAAAAATTGTTGCCCATCACGCGAATCTCCAGTCTACCTTGTACTCCAAACCACCTTAACCTACCTTCAAAGGGCATCTCCATTTCCCAATCCTTCAGAGAGATGACGCGTTTTTCCTCGTCGACCTCATAACGATCTTGTCTAATGAAAACGATCTTGCCTAACTACTAGGATCAACTTCCTCTTACCGCCTTCCAATAGCTTGGTGGTGAGAAGTGATTCGCGAATGACGGTTTTTGTTTTAATGACGAGAAGGACGACCAAGTTGTTCTTCTGAAAACAGCTTGAGCGTTAACTCCTAGAACCTTCTTGTACTTCTCGTAATACTTCCTCCACGTTTCCTTAAAGTTGACATTCTTTTCTTGAAAGAATTGCTGTCTATCGTAGTTTGTCTCCTTCCACACCTTTGCTGTTGCGTCCGCCAACTTCCTCAATTTCCTCTTTTGATGACCACTAGGGAAGAGCCTCACAACTGCGGTTTTGACGCTTCCGGAATTGCGGGAGTAATCTGGCTCCTCATCTTTAGTTCACCAAAGGAAGCGCCATAAAAGGAAATCGTTTTCATGTTAAAACCTTACCCCGCCAAGCGAGGTTTGTCTTCTTATTTATCAGGAAATGGAGGGAGATAGTGGAGAGGAGGAGCTAGGTGGAGACTATGGTGGCCATGCACAGCCTTGAGCTCGTGGCTGACAGAACGCTCACGGAGTTCGGAGCGAGAATACACTACTTCGACCCGACCATCCTGGAGTCAGACGAGTACCCAAAGGAGGCGAATGACTTCCTGAGAGTGGGCTACGAGGCTGACGAGGACCACGCGGGGGGCGTTGAGGATTGTGGAGGAGTACGGCAGGGGGACAGAGTGGACCATCTAAGTGACGGTATTGGAGTCCTTCGACGCCTTCTCCAAGTGCTTGACAGCGAGACCTGAGAGAGTCCATGGAGTTCAACCCCAGGCTGGTGATACCCAAAAAGAGGGACTAGGACCTAGAGGCCCCAAACAAATTTTCCACTAAATTTTAAGTAATGTAAAAATAATTCACTTGTTAGTATGGAAAGCTTATATACCACGGCAAATATAGTTAGACGCCGACCCCATAAGGCGGGGGATGGCGTCCCCCTGGGGTTCTACCCCGAACCGCCCGATCGTCAATGAGGGCTGATGACGCCTATCTCCAGAACGCTTACCGGCGTAGGCAGGTGAGATAGGTGAAGCCCGAAGAACTTGAAGTGCTGTGCTTGGTTGTGCTTCCGCTCTTAGCCAACGCCCTCTTCCTCAAGGGGATAAAGTACTCCAGCGTGGCTTCAGGAGTAGCTGAGCTAGTGCTCTCCTCTCTCCTCTACTTTCACTTACCCGTAGTCAACCCTTTCTTTTACGTCACTGGGTTCACTTGGTACTTCGTGGTCATTGTAGCTTCGATCTACCTCTTGTCCTCCCTCTACTCCCTTAAATACCTCAAGGGCGAGAGGACTAGGCTTAGCGAGAGGGACTACTTCGCACTCCTCAACTTCTTTGCGTCGTCTATGTTCTTCGCTTTAGTTGTCAACAACCTCGGCCTCATGTGGGTAGGTTTGGAGGCCACTACTGTGTCCACGGTGCTCCTAGTCACTGTAGAGGGGTCTGAGACTGCAGTGGAGGCGGGGTGGAGGTACTTGTTGGTTATTTCTTCGGGGATCTCCCTAGCGTTCATCTCAGTAATCCTAGTGTACTACAGCCTCCACACCCTCGAGGTCTCCTCAATCCTGGCTCCCCACAGCTCCTTAACCCTCAAGCTGGCCTCAGCCCTGGCCCTCGTAGGCTTCGGCACAAAGGTGGGCATCTTCCCTGTGAACACTTGGCTACCCGACGCTCACAGCGAGTCCCCGGCTCCCGTCAGCGCCTTGTTCTCAGGGACTCTGTTGCCGGTCGCCTTATACGTCATGTACATGGTGTATCAGGTGTCCCCCTTGCCCTCGCTCTACTCCGCGTTTGCAATAGCCTCCATTGCCATAGCGTCCATAAGCATGTCCAGCCAGACCAGCTTCAAGAGGCTCTTCGCCTACTCCAGTATAGAGAACATGAATTTGGCCCTCTTGGGGCTAGTAAGCGGTTCCGTCCTAGGTGCAATAGTCCTCCTAGTCGCCCACGCCTTCGGCAAGGCCGGGGCCTTCTACTCTTCAGGAGTGGTGTACAAGTCCACGGGTAGCAAGAGGATAGACGGCTACGGCCTGTGGAGGCTCAAGTTAGTCCCCTACTCCCTCATCCTCTCTTCCCTAGCGGTCACCGGTACTCCTCCCTTCGGCACCTTCGTGGGGGAGTTCCTGATCCTCTCTTCCTTGGCCAAGTACTCACCCCTTGAGTTCTCTCTCCTTGTGCCCTTAATTGCAGTGGCCTTCATCTCTGTTAACTTTCACGTTAGCAGAATGGTCTTCAAGGGAGAGGGGGGACTAAGGGAGGACGTGTTTATGGGGGCCATCTCCTTGGCCTCCTCAGTGGTGTCCCTTGCAATAGGGGTCTTTGCGGTGTGGTGGTTGGGATGGGGAGGGTAATTGGCCAGCTGGGCAGATTCTGTCTCTACTCCGACTCCTACGTGGAGGGCGAGTGTCCGCCGTTGGCTGGGGAAGGAGGAGCCCCCGCTCTCCCTGGTTCCTTCACCTTCACCTATGGCCCCTCGGCCGGTGGCCTCCTGGAGTCAGTACGCGTCGACATGGACACTTTAGGGGAGTACATACGCAGGGTCGCGGTCTATCCTCTGTATAAGGAGAGGGAGATAAGGGTTCTAGGAAAGGGCGTAGACGACGTTCTCCTCCTAGTGGAGAGGGTAAACGGAGCCTTCTCAGCCTCCCACTCCATAGCCTTCCTCACTGCGGTGGAGAGGGCAATGGGCGTCGAGGTAGACCCAGACGTCTTGTACTTGAGGATTCTTCAAGTAGAGCTAGAGAGGGTGAGGAACAACTTGTTCGTGATAGAGAGGCTAGTCGAGTCAGCTGGCTTCCTAGTACCCATGTACCAGTTGCTCTATCTAGTGGAGAAGGTAAACAGGCGGATAGGGAAGGTGTTTGGGCATAGGTACTTCTTCGGCGTAAACTCCCTTGGCAGGGTGAGGTTAGAGGGCGAGAAAGTAGACTTGAGCGACGTGGAGAAGGAGTTCAGAGAGGTCTACGAGGGCATCTTGGAAAACAGGATATTCATAGACAGGCTACAGGGGAACGGCGTTGTGAGGGACGAGAGGAGCATAGGCCCGGCTGCTAGGGCGGCAGGGTTAATCTACGACGCGAGGCTGGAGGAAGAGACGTTGCCCTATAGGGACTTTGACTTCAAGGTAGTCAAGTACGACTCCGCGGACGCCTTCGGCAGGCTGGTAGTGAGGGGGGAGGAAGTGTTCGAGTCCCTAAGGATAATTTCAGAGGTAAATGTAAGGCAAAAGGAATACGAGGCGAGGCCCAGGGAGGGGGAGGGAATAGGGAGGGTCGAGAGCCCCTCCGGCGACCTAGCCTACTATGTCAAGGTCGACAGGGAGAGCAGGGTCACGGACGTCTCCCTGTTGTCCCCCTCCTCGGTGAACTTGAGGCTCTTTTCCAAGTCCATGGTAAGGAACATCTTCACAGATTTCCCGTTCAACTGGGAGAGCTTTGGGATATGGGTATCAGAGGTAGGGGTGAGGTTCACGTGAGCTGGTTCCTGCGCGGTCTGAGGAAGGGAATAAAGACCGAGAAGTTCCCCAAGGAGAAGCCCTTAGAGATCGCCCCGTGGTCAACTAGGCTCAAGGGGGATGGAGAGGTGGACTGCCCCACTAACGCCATAAAGGGAGGTAAGTGGGAACCAGGAAGGTGCGTCTTCTGCAGGAGGTGCTACCCAGCCTACCGCCCCACAGGGGACGTGGACATCTACGCGGTGGGCAGGACAGTAGGCCTGTTCAAGAAGTCTTTCTACCTCTACCCAATAGATGTGGGGACGTGCGGTGGGTGTAATCTGGAGCTAAAGGCAATCTCTTCTCCCCAGTACGACATGACTAGGTTCGGGATATTCTTCACTAACACCCCAAGGCAGGCTGACGCTCTTGTGGTGATGGGCGTAATGACGGAGAGGATGAGGGAAGTCTTGTTTAACGCATACGAGGCGATGCCGAAGCCCAAGCTGGTCATAGCGTTGGGCGCTTGCGCAATATCCGGGGGGATAATTGGGGCCGGCTCCGAGATAAAGCCTGACGTAGTGATCCCGGGGTGTCCGCCGAACCCCTACACGATACTCAAGGCCTTGATAGAGGCCAGGACGCGGAAAGGTGAGGAGAAGTGAATCCCTCCTACCTCTACCTAGGATTCTCCTTGTCCATAGCCCTCTCTCTGGTCAACAGGAAGGCGGGCTACTATGCGTCCGCCACCGTCTCCCTACTCTCGGTGTACTACGGGGCCCTAGTAGGTGGAGTAGACGGCGACTTCCTGGCAATAGTCGGGGTAGTGTGGTTCCTCGCCTCGGTCTACTCCACAGTATACGACAACTACGGGAGATGGCTCTCCCCACTCCTCATAACGTCGATGCTAGGCATGGCCATATCCTTGACTGCAAGGACTTACTTGGAGTTCCTGGCCGGGTGGGAGATAATGACGATCCCTATGTACGCTATCGTGGGAGTTAACAGGAGGCAGGACTTCCCTGCTTTTTCCTTCATGGCATTTGGGGAGCTGAGCACCGCCCTTCTCCTAGCGGGGTTCGTTTACGCCTACTCCTTTACTGATTCTCCCTACTTCACAGCGTTGCAAACTACGGTTCCCCTCGTCTTGGTGGCACTTGGCTCAACCTTCAAGATGGCCACTTTCCCATTCATGGCCTCTGAGTGGGTGCCCATAGCCCAAGCTAACGCTCCGGCCAACGCCTCCGCCCTAATTAGCGCTGGGACGACACTGGTGGCGACGTACATCCTCGCCAGGGTGGCACTTCTTTCCCCGATTACTCCTGCCCTAGGCTTCGTCCTCATGGTGGTCGGCAGTACCTCCGTCTTCTTTGGGGCGCTCTACGCCTACGTCTCCGAGCACTTAAAGGGGCTACTGGCCTTCAGCACTGCCGAGAACGACGGGGCCCTGCTCTCCTTGGTAGGGTTGTACTTGACCTACCAAACGAAGACCCTAGCTAATTTCGCCCTAGATGTATTGGTAGTGTACTCCCTAGCCCACTCCATTGCCAAGACTGGGCTCTTCATGGTCGCGGGTAGCGTAGAGGGGGAGTCCTTGAGCAGACTAAAGGTGGTTAGGAGCAGGCTAGGGAAGGTAGGGGCAGTGCTGTTGACCTCCTCGATGTCTGGCCTCCTACCCAACGTCGGCGGGGTGGCCGTGTGGGGGCTCCTGGAGGGACTCTTCATGGAGGCCTTCCTCCTGCACTCGGCCTTGTCTGCTGTACCCATCATCTCAGGAGCTGTGATAGCCATGGGGGAGGGGTTCGCTTCCGGTGCCATGGTGAAGTTCTTGTCCTACACCCAGCTCTTCAGGGGAGAACGTGGGAGGTCGGCGAGGCTCCTAGTTTCCTCCGTTGTTGGAGTAGCAGTGCTCTTGTTAGGCCCGGCAAGTTACGTGTTCTTCAAGGGGTTTCTCACCGGTGCTCCACAGCTGGGAATTGCAGAAGGCCTCGTCGTCTCTTCTGAGTACCTCCCTGGAAAGGTGTTCGGGGGAATCTCCCCGCTCTACGTGTTCTTACTCGTAGTAGCCTTCAGTGTAGTCACCCTAGGGGTCTTCGGCAGGCCTAAGGTGAGGAGGTCTAGTCCATGGAACAACGGCGTCAAGCCGAGGGAGGAGTACACGGCACTTGCCTTTGCCAACAACGTTAGGTTGATGCTCGCCAAGTTGCTGAGGACCAAGATTGACGAGATAGTGGTGACAAGCGACGTCTTCTGGAGGGCCTTTTATCTTGTCGCTAGGAAGTACCTGGTCTTCTCGAGGGCATTGGCCAGGGCTTACATGAACAGCTCCATCAGTTGGTACATCGCTTACATGGTAGTGGCATTCATACTAGTGACCTTGGTGGTGGTGTTGCGTTGATAGGCGTGGCGTTTGAGACGGTGGTGCAAGCCCTAGGGGTAGTGGTGCTTTCACCACTCTACACCGGCATCCTTGAAAAGCTGAAGGCAAACGTCGCATCTAGGAGGGGACCTAGCGTCTTCCAGCCCTACTTTGACTTGTTGAAGCTGTTGAGAAAGGAGACCGTCCTGCCCTACAACGCTTCCCAGCTGTTCCTCTACGTCCCCTACGTGGTCTTCTCCATTTACGTGACGATTTCCCTTGTCATCCCAGTAGTTTACCCGGAGCCAGTTCTCTTCACGCCAGCGGTCGACTTCTTAGGGGGAGCACTGCTTTTCTCCCTCGCCTCTTTCCTTAAGGTAGCGGGGGCGATGGAATCCGGGAGCAACTTCGTGGCGTTGGGCTCAGCGAGGACGCTCTCCTTCTCCTTTCTGGGGGAGTCCACTTTGATTACCGTGTTTTTCGCGGTGGCCTTGACTACGGGGACCAACAACCCCTACGTGGAGCACCAGTTCGCCTTAAACTTGACAAACTACCTTGCCCTAGACCACGTGCTAGCGACTGTGGCTTTCTTCATGCTCTGGATATTTGAGACCGGAAAGCTCCCAGTGGAGAGCTCTGGGCTCTCGGAGATGGGCATGATAGAGGAGGGCCTCCTCTACGAGTACAGCGGGAAGCCCCTGGCGCTGCTGAAGTGGGGAGGGTACATGAAGCAGTACTTGCTGGGCTCCGTGCTGTTGAACGTGTTCCTCCTCCCCTGGGGTCTCCAGCTAGGGGTCGTGGGGGCTTTGGAGGACCTGGGCGTAATGTTCCTTAAGTGGATGACCTTGATCCTAGTGACCTTGGTAGTAGACACCAGCTTGGCGAAGCTCAGGCTGTTCAAGGTCCAGGACTTCCTCGCAGTCGCCCTTGTGCTCTCGGTAACAGCCCTGTTGCTGTCGGTGGTGCAAGGTGAGTGAGCTGAGCCAGGAAATAGTCGACCTCCTGTCGGTCTCCGTGATAGCTTCGGCGTTCTACATACAGGGGCAAGCCTACTACAAGCCCCTTGTGAGGGCGATTGGGGTTCAGTCCTTTGCCCTGGCCGTGCTATCCGCTTACCTAGGGTTAACCATGAGGGTCTACGACTACTTCATCCTAGCCATTGTCCTCATATTGCTGAGGGGAGTGGTGACGCCATACGTTTTGCTCAAGGCGTTGGGAAATAGGTACGGTGAGAGGGAAAGGATAAGGGGAGTGGCGTCCCTGCTGATGGTAGACCTCGGCCTATTCTTCATCGCAGTCCTCGTGCTGTACGAACTCGTAGTGCCGATGGTGTTCTCAGGGGACGTCTACGAGCTCGTCTTTCCGCTCTCCCTGCTCTTCCAGGGGCTCTTCCTCATGGCGTCGAGGAACTCCACGCCAGCGCAGATCGTGGGCTACGTAGAGGAGGAGAACGCCATCGTGATGCTGGGGGCGTTCCTTGTACCTATACCCCTCTTGATAGAGGTTAGCGTCTTCTTGGACGTCCTGGGGATTGTAGCAATATCGTCGCTCGTCGTTCTGGAGAAGAGGGAGCACAAGCCCATGGAGGAGCTGAAGGGCTGACGTCTTGTCCTCCTTCTCAAAGGCCTTAAGCAAGGGGAATTAAAGGCAGGGACTAACAGCCATTAATCGGCTCGCGCCCTCAACCCACCATGAAGTCCTTTACCTCTACCCTCCTCGAGAGGTATACAAATACAAGGGAGAAGACCATCAACCCCGCGAAGACGTAAGGGAATTCCCAGCCAATGTTTGAGGGGCTGTAGTAGAGCCCTAGGGCTATTATGGCGCCAAGGGAGAGCGAGGCGACCACGGAAATAACCCTGTACGCCCAGTGGACGTGAGGGCCCACCCCCTCTAGCTCCATCGGCCTGTGCCTTACCCAGAAGAAAAGGACGCCGCTAACGCTGTCAAGGAGGAACTCCATGGCTAAGAAGATCCCTGCAGAGCTTAACACCAGGGTGAAGAAAGCTTGAACCGAGGGGAAGGCAAGCATCAGCGCGTTTATTAGAACGTTGAGCCCAGACATCACGAGCACGTTGGCCCAGGGGCTCTTGAACCTAGCGTTGACCCAACCAAAGAGGGAGGGAAGTAGGTTGTCCCTGGCCATCGCGTACCACGCCCTGCTCAGTATGAACTCCGTGAGCCACAGGGAGCTCGCAGTAGAGGCAAGTACTGCTAAGTTTATTAGCCAAGCGAAGGGGGGCACCACGTACTGGGCCCAAGTGTAGAGAGGGTCGACGCTCTGGGCGAGGGCGTTCAAGGGAGTCTCCATCGTCATTAGGGGCATGGCAACGCCGTATATTACAAGGACTGAGAGGAGGCCGATCACCCCGCTCAGCCCCGGCCACTTGTTGGGCCTCTTCGACTCCTCAGCAGCGTAACTGTCTATCTCCCAGCCGTCAACGATAGTGGCAGCTACTACCGACGCCTGGACTACCCCAGTCCAATCCACCCTAGTTGAAAAGAACCAGTTCCAGCTGAACGGGTTTACAACCTTGAAGTGGGAAAAGCCGAGGCCAAGGAAGAGGGCAAGCACTACGAGCTCGATCATTAGAAAGGCCTCGGTGAACCTCGCAGTTGGCTTCGCACCCAGCAACAGTGGTACAGTGGCTATTAGTATCCAAGCTATCCCGACCACTGACACCCAGAACTGGGAAGAGTACGCGGAGTAGGGGATCCATCCGAGGGAGTAGAGGAGGGCTAGTGTGTACTCCCCAGCGGGGACGACTATGGGCGGGATGGAGAGGAAGTAGGCCAAGGTCACAATCCACGCTTGGAAAGCCCCGAACCTTTTCCCGACTACCTTAGCCCCCCAGTGGTAAGACGCCCCGGCGTGTGGGAAGTGCAGGTTGAACTGCCTGAAAATTAAGGCGATCAGAAGGAACGGGATGGCGGTGATGAAGGTGGACATTATTGCTTGTGGGCCAGCGAGGGACACCATAACGCCGTAAGCTGCCGCGATGCTGAAAGCGGGAGCAACGGAGGAGGTAGACAGGGGGACTAGGTCTAGGATGTGTAAAACTTCCCTCTTCAGTTCCGTTATTTTGGTATGAAAAGTCACCGATCTCTTTCCTACCATGACAGGAATTTGTTTTTAGATTTTAAAAAAAGTTTCTTTCTAAACTTTCTACATTTTGCTCTATTGGCTCTAGGGGTTCCGTTGCACCTTCAGTGGGGGTCGTTTGGCTCAAGTTCTTCGCTGGTAGGCGCTGTGCGGTTGTCCTCGTAGCTGGACAATGCGTGCAACAGTGAAGGAGAGCGTGCATCCTCCTCATCTTCTTGCCCCTTTCGCCTCCCTCGTTCTCTAAGCTAAGGGGCAAATCTAGGGGGTTTGGGTCTCATAGGACATCATAATATTTGATATCAGTCCTCAACCCTTGGACTTCACGGGGGTCAAGCTCCATCACCCTCACCCTCCTCCGCCCCATTAGCGAGATAAACCCCTACCCACCTAGACAGAATGCTGTCTAGGCGGGGGAACTCGCACATCTTGAGGTAGATGTTCAAGGACGCGTTTAGTTGTCTATCTAACGTGAACCCACACCTCTCGCACACGAAGGTCTTGCCTACCTTTCGGGATAGGTGCACGTCTTTCTGGGTCATCGAGGAAAACCTAGCGTATAACACCATCTTCCTCTTCCTGACTATTCCCATCAACCTCTCAACGCCCTTCTCCCTGAACCTCCCGGCACCGCCTTCCAACACTACTGGTGCTATCCTCCCCTGCTTTACGTAGTCCCTCAAAGTTAGGAAATTCCTAACCTCTGGCACAACCTCCTTGGGCCTAAGCATTGCGGTTTGTCCTGACATCAGATTATAAAAACTGTATGACTTGAGCGAAACTGCTAACAACGGCTGACCTCCTCTTGCCAAAGGGCGAGGCCTGTTCTTGGCATGAGTCTTAGTGTTTTCGAGACCAGTCCGTTAAGAGCTCTTGAGGGAGCCGTCAAGATTTGCACCGTTTAAGCGTCTTTTTATTAATCCCTACATAGCATAACTAGATCTATGAGAAAAGGATTAGCTCTGGCTATAATCGCAACAGCACTATTAGTAACCTCAGCGGTGACCTTGATCCAAGACCTCGCAAATACCCACCCAGTCCCCAGCTCGTCGTTAACCTCGTCAGTGAATACTTCCACCACCCTGTCAGCCCAAACCCAGGCATCCACCAGTACCTCGGCCACGCAAAGCCAGACCTCTTCCTCCAGCACCGTGAGCACTACTCAGAGCCAGACGTACCCTAGCTCCACAACTACCTCCAGTACAGCTCCACCCCCCTCTGCAAATGAGCTACTGCTCTTCAACGAACTCGGCACTTTCACGGTGCTGGGGAAGTACCAGAGCGACAACGCCTATGCCATGGCAGAAGTGTACACGCCAAACGCCTCCCTCTTCATTTCTCCTTTCCTTTGGAACATGAAGTACGCAAAGGGCGAGGCCAACTTAACCTACGTGGGGCACGTCCTGCACGTTTACGTTAACTTCACAGACTTCGAGAAGGTCACCCCCTCGATCCCCGTGGACGGGTACCCAGGGGTCATGTACGGGGAGGAGATGTGGTTCCCCTTTGCTGGGTCAACCGAGCTGTCGCCTATGTTGTCACTCCCCGTGGAGGTGTCCCGGCTACCTGCTTTCAACTCCACTCTCTCCTACTCTCTGTTCGTGGAGAAGGGGGTGATAGACGACTTCTCCTACGACATATGGCTCACAGAGAACCCCTACACGACTTACTTGGAGTTCCCGGACGTGGAGGTGATGGTCTGGCTACACCACAACGAGACACTCTCCAGCTACCTCGTGTACGAAGGGGAGGTGCAAGTGCCGGTGGTGGTCAACGGTACTTTGGTGGAGGACAACTTCTCGGTGTACGTGTTGCCCCACACAGGCTCGGCCAACGGATGGATAGGAGTATACTACGTGAGCGGGTTACAGCTGGAGGGGAACGTCACGGTACCCCTCTCACAGCTCATAGTGGAGAGCTTCACCTTCATAGACAAGGTGTTCCCAAGCATCTCTGCTAGCGAGTACTACTTGGACGCCATACAAGTGGGAATGGAGTTCAACGACGTGGACGGGTCGGTCTTTGCGGGCTACACGCTGTACAGCTGGGTAATTGAAGTAGGTTGAGCGGTGGTGGACAAGGGCTAGTCCCCCTAGTCAGTTGCGTTAAAGCGAAAACCCCCTTTCCCCTACACCTCGAGGGAGCGGGAAAAACGACTGACTTTAGGCGAACGCGGTCTCATTTGGGTACACTGACGCGAAGACCGTGACGTTATAGGCCTCTATCTGTAGCAAAAGCGTGTAGTTCCACACGTACGATGGTAGGATGAAGTTATATATTAAGGGGACCGGGAGCGGGTACGTTTGAGGGGCCCCGTTTACTGTCGTCACCGCCTTCACGTGATTTGTAATGTTGTACCAAATCCCTCCTTTCGTGTAGTAGACCGCTTGAAGGACGAAGTTCTGGTTCCCGTGGGCCACGTAGAGGAAAGGCTTTGAGGGGGTGGAGTTGAAGAATACGAGGACTGAGCCGCCGATGATCTGCTCCTTGGCAATAGTCTGGTAGTTTACCGGCTTCACCTCTGGCACGGAGTAGTTGGAGAGGATTAGGAAGAGGGGGACTAGGACAGCCACTATCAAGATCATCGCTATGAGGAACGCTACGTACTCTGACTGGGCCTTCGTCTCGCTCACCTCATAGTGGTTGGAAGTAGTCTGTTACGCCGTAGTACACCACGATTTTTAAGGGCTGGTTAATCGTTATCCCGTTAGGTATGTTGGGATAATAGTAGGTGAAAGTGGAGCCGTTCTGGTACTCCACCTGCATTTCAGTAGCACCACAAGAGTAGATGCCGTAAAAGATCCCTGTAGGCGAGACAGTGTAGCTCCCGCCCTTAATCCACACGCTCGAGTTGTAGTTGTACTGAGTCCCGTTTAGGTATATTACCACGTCTCCTGACGAGTTTACGCTCTTTAGCGTAATGTAGTAGTAGTTGAAGTTGTTCACATAGTCCAAGTATATAGTTGGAGTGGTCTGTGGGGGTAGGAAGAGCAACATGGACAGGGTGGTGTAAGTCTTACCTCCGTAGCTCACTTCGGAGTAGCAGTAGTGGTGGATTACCTTGTTGTTCGCGGAGGAGTTAAACTGCGTCGTGATTATGGTCACGTTCGCGAAGCCTGCGGGCAGGCTCAAGCTCGTTTGGTTCGTGACCGTGTACGTTATCCCGTCTATTGACACCTCTATCGGCTCACCGCTTATTGATGGCACTATGTTTACCGTGTCGTAAGCTTTGAGCTCAGAGTAGTTGGCTACTAAGATCGCAGTGGACCCTTCAAGTGTCACCTCCACCGAGTTAGAGGTAGTGGAGTTGAGGCTCGCTACTCCCAGTACCTTCCAGTTGTGGAACACGCCAGTTATTTTCTGCCCCTTGGAGTTCTCGTAGTAGACGTACTCTGGCACCTTCATGGCGAACTACCCCGTTTGGTTGGGGAAGGCCACCGGGGTCGTGAAGTTCTGGAACTTGCCGTATATGTTCGTAGTCACGTTGGTGGAGACCCCTAGTGGGCTTCCTAAGCTCTGGCATATCTGGGCGAGCACTATGGCGCCTCCCTTAGTCACTACCCCTGAATAGGGCCCTATTGACGGCCCTGGAGTAAGGAAGAACAAGTTGCCTAGAGAGGTGACCACGATTATGGGTTTCCCCTCTACGTATTTGGGTAGCTGTAAGGCCTCTCCCTCCTTTACGGTTATAGGGTACTTCAGTGAGGTTATGTTAGTCCACACTCCCGAGGAGGTATTCAGGTAGAGGATGCCAACAATGGTCAAGTTCATCGGTGGAACGAACGTCCCGTCGAAGTACACTAAGGCCAGTTGCGTCCCGTTGTAGTAAAGGCTCGGGTGACCTTACTGTATCTGCTCCTGCTGTAGCCCCTTTAGGTAAACGTAGTTGTTGGCAATTGCAGTGCTGACGGGCTGGCTTGACTGGAGGCTCTGGAAGTAGAAGAGGGTGGGGACAAATACTGCTAGAAGGATTACCATTAGTATTATTACGGAGATGACGTTTGAGAGCGCCTTCATCTGCACCACCCCTTTATTTTGATGGGGGCGTACCATAGTACTCCCACTCCTGGTAGTTTACTAATAAGACGGGCGAGGAGACTGAGAACAGTGAAAAGTGAGAGCCCGAGGGCTCGACCAGTTCTACGTAACGCGGGTTGGAAAAGAGCACGTACGCAGTCACTTGACCTTGCCCTGTAATATTCAAAACAAATGTGCTATTTAAACGTAGTAGGTAGTTGCACTCGTAGTTTACGCTAGTACCCTGCGCCAAGTAGAACTCCTGGGGGACGTATTCCTTTATTGGTCCCCAAGCGTAGGAATTGCCGCCAATTCCCACTTCTAGTAGCTGTCCTGCTATATCCCCTAGTACGGGAGTGGAGTTTCTACAGAGGTAAACTCCGCTGGGCAAACTGAAGTTGTTCTTCACTATGACCAAATAGTAAACGGTACTCGGGTAGTAGTCACCGTAGACAGTCCCGGAGCCGTTCACGTAGACCTCAAACTCCCCTACGACCTTTATATTGGAAGTGCTGGTGCTCAGTCGCTTGTACTGGTAAGTTATGACCTCGCCGCCAGGGAAGTTCTTGAACAGGGAGTTTGACGAATTCGCGTTCTGGTAGTCGAATGTGATGTTATAGTTAGTGGGGAACTCTATTATGTGGTACCCCTCAGTCAAGGTCAAGGTGGTCCCGTTCGCCCCGACCTCCAAAAGCTTATCGTCCACGTATACTGGGATGGTGTAGTTCATGGAGGTTAAGGTCACCCCAGACTCTCCAGCCATTGAGCTCTCCAGGGGTATCCCGTTGGGCATTATCTTCACGCTGAACGTCTGGGTCAACGCCTTGTACACGATAGTCAGCACTAGGGAACCATAGACGTTGAAGCTCGTCGCTGGCGAGTTCGCTGGCGACGTGAAGTAGCCGTCCCCCACCAAGGACCAGTTCTGGAAGGTTGCCGTGAGTCCGAACTGGGGTAAGTAAATCGTGGTCGAGTTCTTGTCAGCTATGGAGTAGGAGCCTGGAAGTAGGTCTAGAGTACCCAGTACGAACTGAAGGGAAACGGGGTACGCCTCGCTACCGTTTATCACGAAGGCTGTAACGTATAAGGGTACCTTGCGAGAGGGGCCCACTAGGTTTACGCTCACTACAGACGTGTTTGGGTTCAAGAAGAACATGTTCCCCTCGCTTGTCGCTATTTTATAGGGGTTCCTCAGTGAAGAGCGAACTTCTACTTTTCAGAAAAAGATCGCCGAACTCGACGAGCTGAAGAGCGAGACAGAGAAGGTTCAAGAACAAGAAGCTAGGGAAGAGGTGTTGAGGGAAAGGGAAAGGCTTTTCTCGAAGATTCACCTAGG
>JALBWU010000003.1 GCA_022678445.1 Candidatus Aramenus sp. CH1
GAGGTGTTGAGGGAAAGGGAAAGGCTTTTCTCGAAGATTCACCTAGGCTTCTTCATTTACAGAACTTTAGCATCTCACTTGGCTAAGTCCTTGTGGTCTCTTGGCGTCTCCACGGTTTACTTGGGCTATCCTTACTTCATTCCTAGGACAAGGGTAACAAGCTCACTTCAAATTTGGTCTTATCGCAAGTTGGCGCTATAGTGAATGAGTACGGCATAATCACGTACCTAGTGATTGAGCATAACACTTCGCGGCTCTGCGCTTTCCATGATGTTAAGGTTGACAGAAATTCCAAGGGGTGTCGATAGCTGTCCTTTTGGTCGTAATTGTCCTTTTGGTCGTTAACTTCACAGCGACGTCAACAGTGCGGTAAACATTGTGAAACTAGGAGCGAAGAAGATTGTCAACGCTTTGGCTCTTTCCTTTCTCTTCACATCACGGGGTATCTCCTTTAAGGGGGAGTAACGCCTTAGACCTATGCAGAACCATCGCAGGGCGGGGAGTAGGTCAGATTATCTCGCTCACATCTTACGTGAAACAAACTAAAATACATCCTTACTCTTTATCTTATAATATTCCTCTCTCCGAGATTGGGATTTACTCAACTAGTCCCATTTTTGCTAGCTTGTTCACCATTAAGGGAATCGTTTGCCTCTCCTCCCTTTGGTTAAATTATCCCCGAAATTTCAGAGGTCGTCCAGACTCCTTCTCCTAAAAGCAACAAGATTTTATAGCAAATTTCCGTTAATTCCCTTTCCTTCTCTTTGAAGACCTCCCCTATCAGTCCTTTGGAAACTAATTCGTGTGTGGACAACAACTTCATTCGTCCCAATAAAATTCAATTTTATTTCAGCTTATACTAAAAGATTTCGAGTAAATTGTGTTTAGGAGGAATATTTTCCAACTTGTCATTGTGTTTCATGCTTTCTAGAGATTATAAACACTAACATTCTCTTAATATGGAACTCTCCCGAAAAATACTTTCATGATAAAGAAAATTTATATCAAAATAACAAAATTGTTGTCTACACACTCGGGAGCACTAAGTTATGCTAAAAACGTTTCAGTTGAAGTGAAAATGAAAAGGAAAGATAATTTAGCTAAAGCTTATATAGCCTTGGGGTCTAACATATCGCCGGAGGAAAACATTAGATAGGAGCATTAAAAATCTCAACAGTATATTTAACTAAGCCACTTTCTCCATTCACTAATCAACTTGACTTTTACAACTGTGTTGCAGAAACTAGTGTTTCGTTAGATCCATATAACATTAAATTCAATATTTTAAGAGATGTTGAGGAGGAGTTGGGAAGAGTAAGAGATCCTAATAATAAATTTGCACCTAGAACAATAGATTTAGACCTAATAGTTTACGGTAATCTTGTAATAAATAGTAAGGATTTGGTAATACCAGATCCTGAAATCGAGAAGAGACCCTTCTTAGCTTTACCATTGTACGAACTAAATGAGGATTTGGTAATACCCGGGATTAATAGGAGTATTAAGGAAATAGTGAGAAAATTTAATGAAAACAGCGATATGACACCATTATATGATTATACTGAAGAGCTAAGAAGAGAAATATTAGGGGATTTTTAATTCCTTATAACTTTACTTAGATTATATATTAGCCTAAAATAACGTTAACAATATTATTCGGTAAGAATACAAGTATATCGTGGTTGCTTAGATATGAACTAGTTTAAAGAAGTTTGTATGTAGAAAATTTAAATAAAATAATTTTTAGCGTTTAAGATAAAAGAATTTGAGGAAAAATCATAAATAGTAAGTGAAAGTCCCTAAATTAGTTATGAACTTAAGAAAAGGAAAAATTAACATAAGCTAATGTTATAAAAAATAGCAATTTAGTTTTGTTAGATAAGCTTATGCACGCGCTAAGTTCAAATACACTTTTTAATCTTTACTTAAGAGAAGTAATTATGGAAAATCTAGATGATAGCATCCTTAACGCTCCTTTAATAAATGTTTCACCACCTGGTCCGAAGTCTTTACAAGTACTTAAACAGCAAGAAGAGTATGAGACTTCAGCAATAAACTATCCTAAATATTTTAAGATAGCTATAGATAGAGGACAAGGTTCAACAGTAGTGGATGTAGATGGAAATGTTTACATTGATATGGTGACCGGAATATCTGTAGTGAATTTAGGTCATAATAACCCTTACATAAAGAGGGCTGTTGAGGAACAGTTAAACAAAGTTTGGCACACTCTTGAGGTTCCAACGGAAATAAGAACAAATTTCAGTAGGAAGTTATTATCAACGCTTGATTTTAAAGCTAAATTACTCTTTACCACAACAGGTGCTGATGCGGTAGAGGCTGGCGTAAAGATAGCTAGATGGGTTACTGGCAAGAAGACAATAATTTCTTTTGAGGGTTCATATCACGGAATTACAGCTGGGACACTGGGTTTTACGGGGGCAAATAAGTATAAAGAGTTTCAAGATTTTTTTGATAATAGAGTTGTAAAATTTCCTTACCCTTATCCATATAGGTGCCCATTCAAAGATTGCCTAAATGACGTATTAAGCTTAATAGAATATGCATTATCGAATCCAGGTTATCTAGGAAACGACGTAGCAGGAATACTTGTAGAACCGATACAAGGGGAAGGAGGCTATATAGTTCCCCCAAAAGGTTTCTTAAAAGGATTAAGAGAGATCGCCGATAAGTATGGGATACTATTGATCGTTGATGAAGTTCAGACTGGTATGGGTAGAACTGGAAAAATGTGGGCTTATCAATGGGAAGGAATAAAGCCTGATGTAGTATGTATTTCGAAAGCTGTAGGAGAGGGAATTCCAGTATCAATGGTAGCATTTAGACATGACTTAGATAAATTACCTACTGGTTTTCATTTAGGAACTTATAGAGGAAATCCTTTAGGATTAGCTGCAGGATTAGCTTCATTGGAATTTATAGAAAAGAATGATATACTATCAAGGGTTCAAAGATTAGGTAATAAGATCTTGAAAGAGTTATTTTCGAGAATAAGTAATCCCCATGTGGGGGATATAAGGGGATTGGGATTTATGGTAGGGATAGAGCTAGTTAGCGACGGAAAGTCCCCTTGGAGTGAAGGGGTAAAGAAAGTGATAGAGGAATCACTGAAAAGAGGATTACTAGTATACAAGGCTGGAAGATGGGATAATGTAATAAGATTAATGCCACCCTTAACTATTCCTGAGAATTTACTTGACGAATCTTTAAAAATTTTACAAGAAACCCTGAATGACTTATAAAGATTTGGTAAAGTTTTCAACTTCTTAGTTTTAAAATTTATATACACATTTAATCCGGATACACACATGCCAGAAACTAGAAGAGGTGCATTCCTAAGAAAATCTTCTGGGTTAGTTAGAGAATTCGGTTTATTAGATGCACTCTGGTTTAATATATCATTATTAGGACTACTGTTCTCTACGTATTATGTTGCATCTACTGGACCACTGGTAGGAGGAAGTCCACTATTAGGTTTAATATTACCTCTAATAGGGTTTTTGTTTGTAGGTTTAACGTTCTCTTACATTGGATCTAAAATACCAAGGGTAGCTGCAGATTACGTTTACGTTAGCAGAAACTTACATCCCGCCTTAGGCTTTGTCGGTAACGCTGGATATTTCTTGGCTACAGTGCCATTATTTATGGGAATAACCGGGATAACACTTCAAACCTTCGGCTTAATTCCTTTATTAACAATCTTAGGCTACTATACTCATGACTACGCATTAATCTCCTTAGGCTCAACCATTGATTCCAATACTTACTTAATAATGGCCATAGGAGCTGTCGAAATAATAATAATGTCATTAATCTCGATTTTCGGAAATAAGGTTTATAGAGCATTACAGTGGGTTGTCATACCGTTAGCTCTTATAGCTGCTATAGGCATGATAATAGTTGAAGCAGTTATACCTCATACGTTAGCTGTATCTAGATTAAATAATTTCGCATTAGCCTATGCTAATGTCTCTAACCTATATAGTAATGTTACGTCGTCTAGCGTTACTGTACCAGCTTATTATAGCTTAAACAACATCTTGTCATTAAACCCAGTTTACGTAGTAGGATTTTCTTATATAATAAACACAGTTTATATTGCAGGAGAAGTTAGAAATCCAAAGAGAAGCATGCCAGTTAGTATTTTAGGCACGTTACTAATAACCGGGTTCATCTTTACTTCCGCCTTAGCCTTAGAGTATTACCAATTAGGATATGGATTTACTACAAAGATGATGTATTTAAGTATAGTTCAGTCAAGTCTTCCAATACCTACTCCTTATTTAGATTTGATTGAAGGAATTTCAAGTGGTAATGTAGTTTTGGGAGTATTGTTCGCGTTAGCGAGCATTGTACAACTCCTAATGTATTTAGCTGCGGCTGCGTTTGTAGGGAGCAGGTTATTACTATCTTACGCAATGGACAGAATAATGCCAGACTTTGTCGGAGAGGTCAGCGAGAAGAGACACGTTCCAATAAAGGCCATTATTCTGTCGATGATAGCTGGACTAATTGGTTTAATAGTATTTAGCTTACCGGTTACTTCGGCTGGAGCGTTCTTACTTTCAAGCGTGGCAGTAGCCATACTAATGCTTTTCCCTATGGCCATGGTGTCTATAGCAATATTAAAGACGGAAAAAGGAAATAATGTTATGAGAATAATAGCTGGCCTGGCTATAGTATACCTAATCTATACATTTTATCAGTACTTAACAGTCTCAGCTATAGGTGCTGACACCCTAATAGGATATGCAATTTTGGCTGGATCAATAATAGTACTATTTGCCATATTTTATGTTGCCAAGCTTGTTAGGGCTAGACAAGGAATAGATTTCGATTTAATATTTAAAGAAATACCGCCTGAGTGAGAGGAAAAATGACAGGAAATATAAAAATTCTTTTTTCTCTGATTTTCACGGTAATGATATTGTATTTAGGAAAGCTTTAAATGCAACTAAAGTTATTAAGGCAGATTACCTTATATTGGGAGGAAATTTCACCGGAAAGGGAGTGATAATAGTTTTAAGAAGGGAGAAGAGTATTACATTAATAATGAATCTGTAACCAAGGAGGATATAGAAAATTATCAGAGAATGGTTATTACATTTACATTTCAGAATCTAAAGAGGAGGTTAATGATATTGAATCGAGTAATGAGAAGACAATGAGGCTTTTTTATGATCTAGCAAAAGCTCAACTAGAGCGTTGGATGCCCTTGGTTAATGGAAAAACTCAAGGATGTGAAGGTAATATAGAGCGTAGGTAATGATGACCCTTTCATACTAGATGATGTATTTAGTCCTTATAAGATATAGTTTGAAGGATTAACTGAAATTGACAGTTCCTTGAATCCCCTTGTGGTAATAAGTTATGGCTTTACTAATCAAACTCCTTACAAGTCATTTAGGGTAGTGCCAGAGTATACAATATATAATAAAGGGGGTTGAACTAATCAACAAGGTAATTATTAACACAAAAAACTATTTTGAACTTTCGTGTCCCTCCTTGTTGTAGGGAACGCACACTCCCCGCCAGTGTAACTCCGTTAAACGACTATATTCGCGTTTAAATACTTAATCTACGAAATTAAGTTTATGACCAAGACTGACGTGTTGGTTATAGGTAGTGGAGTGGCGGGGTATTCCGCCTTAAACGAGGTGGTGGAGAAGGGGCTCAAAGCAAGGGTGACCATGGTGTCCTCAGACGTGGACATCCCGTACGACAGGCCACCGCTCTCAAAGGAGTACATGAGGGGGCAGGTGGAAAAGCCCTTCTTTAAGCCTCCGGAGTTCTACTCGTCCCTCAAGGACTTCAGCTTGATCCTAAACGCGGAGGTAGTGGAGCTTAGGGGAAAGGGGGCCGTGCTCTCCAACGGCGACGTAATAGAGTTCGAGAAGGCGGTCCTCGCCACTGGCGGGAGGCCCAGGAGGCTGAACGTTAGCGGTTCCGACTTGAAAGGAATCTACTACCTGAGGACGCTGAGGGACGCAGACGCAATAAGGGAGGCCTTGAAGGGGGCGAGGAGTCCCGTGATAATTGGAGGGGGGTTCATAGGGATGGAGGTAGCCTCGAGCATGGTATACCTAGGGAAGAGGCCCACCGTAATAGAGGCACTGCCCCACATATGGACAACGTTTGTGGACGAGAAGGTGTCGGAGCACTTGAGGACCTACTTCCAGGGGAAGGGGGTCGACATAATCACGGGAGACCCCGTGAAGGAGCTCTACGGCAGGGAGAGTAATGTCGAGGAGGTAGTGACGCAGGGAGGGAAGAGGGTGAAGGCTGACATGGTGCTGGTCGCTGTAGGGATAGTGCCCAACGTTGAGGTGGCTAAGAGGAGCAACATAGCCGTGGACAACGGGGTGCCCACAGACGAGTACTTGAGGACTTCCGCGAAGGACGTGTACGCTGTGGGCGACGTGGCCAACGTCCTCGACCATAGGACGGAGAAGAGGAGGAGGATAGAGCACTGGAACAACGCATGGTACACCGGTGCCCTAGCTGTGAGGAACGCGCTACAGGGGGACAAGGAGAGGTACGACTTCCTCTCAACTGTGTGGTCAGACGTGTTCGACCTACACATAGAGTCTGGGGGAGAGACGAGGGACTATGACGACAGCGTGGTAAAGGGGAATGTGGAGGAGAACAGGTTCGTGGTGGTCTACGGGAAGGGAGGGGTAACGGTAGGCTACGTCGCTTTCAACTGGGACTTCAAGGAACTGGACAGGCTGAACGAGGCAGTTAAGAGGGGGGAGCCCCTCCCCAAGTAGCCTGGGTGTGAGGGTGGAGTTGGAGGTCTTTGTCCTGGGCCCCCTCCTGACGAACTGTTACGTGGTGTGGGAGGGGGAAGAGGCGGTAGTCGTAGACCCTGGGGGGAAGGAGGTCGAGGAGGTAGCTAACTTCCTGGAGGGCAGGGGGCTGAAGCTAAAGTACGTCGTAGCGACGCACGGCCACTTCGACCACGTGATGGGAGTTAAAAGGCTGAAGTCCCTGATCCCGGGTGCCAAGTTCCTGCTAAGGGAGGAGGACCTGCCGTTGGTGGAGAAAGGGGAACAGACGGCGAGGTTCTTCAACATGGAGGGCTACGAGAGGCCAGAGGTGGACGGGTTCCTAGGGGAGGAGGTCGGCTCCCTCAAGGTAATCCACACCCCTGGCCACACCATGGGTAGCGTGTGCCTCCTCTCTGGGAGGTACTTGTTCACTGGGGACACGTTGTTCAAGGGCACTGTGGGGAGGGTCGACCTGGGCGGGGACGCAAAAAAGTTGATGGAGAGCCTGGAACTGCTCAAGTTACTCCCAGACGACCTGGTGGTGCTCCCCGGTCACGGCCCTCCCACTACCCTAGGGGAGGAGAAGAGGGAGAACCCCTTCATGAACGGGGAGCTCGGGCTGGAGGAACTCTAAGGAGTTGGGACGGGTCTCGTAACTCCCTGCATGTGCCTTGGCTTGCACCGCCTCTGCCTTGGAGTCCCCTAAGTCGTTTGTATTCAGATGTATACACAAAAGTATATAGTGACGAGCTCCCACCAAGGTTTTATGGGGACCAAAGGCGCGCTCATAGCCTTTTCCTTCTGGCTTCCCTTTTGCCCTTTGCACTCCTACCGGCTACCTCAGACTCCGGCAACTCTAGTGTACAGATAAAAAACATTGTTTTTCATGTTAAAACCTTTACCCCGCCAAGCGAGGTTTGTCTTCTTATTTATCACGCGAGGGGGGCGGCCTTGGGCGTCTCTTCTCGTTGATCCTGCCTCAAGCGTAGGTAACTCCACGTTGAAGCTTGAAGCGTGGAAGGGATGACGCGAGCGCCGTTGCCTCGTTTCTCGTCAGTGGCCATCGTAACTGGATGGTTGCGTACCTTGTGTTACATCTCCCCTGACAACAGTTATTACCCTTCCCGCTACTTATTACTCTGTGTCGCTTGTGAGACAGCTCCTGGCTCACCTCAACAAGCTAAGGGGAGAGCACGGCGTGCCCCCAGTTAACTACGCCAACACCGGAGTAGCAAACTTCAGGGCGAACTACATGCTGAAGGAGAACCTATTCAGCCACTACGACAGGGAAGGTGTGGTGCCAAACTTCTACTTGACCAGGGCCGGGATCTACTACGGGGCCGAGGAGTCCATAGGCTTCTCCTCCACCTCCTCGCCTTACTTCAGGGACGGGGTCACAGCCCTACACCACGCCAAGAAGCTCCTAGAAGACATGGTCTACAACGACGAGGGGAGTGGCTGGGGACACAGGGACTCCCTCCTCGACCCATGCCACAACTACGCAGACGTTTCCTTGGCGTGGGACAGCAGGAGGCTCTTCTTAGACATCATAATGCTCTCGGCTTGGGTGAAGTGGGATATTCCGCCTAGGGTTGAAGACAACGTGTTCAAGATGAGGGGCGAGGTCATGACCATGTCCCCAGAGCAAGTGCTTGTCTTGAGGTACGTCCCGTCCCCCTCCCTGACCTCCAGGGGCTACTACGACCTGGGGGAGCCAGTAGCAGGGATTGCCCCTAGGGGCTACCGCTTCCTTGGTCTACCCACCGTAATTGCCAGGAGGTGGGAGATGGGGAGGCACATCGACGTGGAGTTTGACCTCCCCGTTGGCAGTGGCGTCTACACCGTTCTAGTCCTCGGCAAGGACCCCAAGGGCATCAGCTGGGAGCCGAAAGGAGACCCGAGGAGGGTTGGGGTTTGTAAACTCTTGACCTACACCTTCAAGGCCTAGACGACTCTCTCCGGGTGGGAGTACACGTTGAACCCTCTCCCCCTGAGGAAGCCCACAAGGCAGACTCCCGTCTCTCTGGCCAGCTCCACGGCGTAGCTCGTGGGGGCCGAGATCCCAGACACCACTGGTATCCCGGCCTTTACCGCCTTCACCATTATCTCGTACCCGACCCTACCGCTCACCTGCAGGACGAACGACGTCCCCGGCAACCTCCCGTCTAGCAGGAGCCTCCCCACCACCTTGTCGACTGCGTTGTGCCTCCCCACGTCCTCCCTCAAGTAGACCAGCTCTCCTGAGAGGGTGAATAGGGCCGACGCGTGTATCCCGCCAGTCGCGTTGAAGGCGTCCTGTCCCCTCCTGAGCTTCTCCGGGAGGGAGAAGAGCACTTCCCTCCTCACCTTGGCGTTCGACTTAACCACGTCCACGGCGTAGAGCAACGATCTACCGCAGACCCCACAGCTAGAGCTCACGAGCAGTTGCCTTGCCTTTGCGTGGACCTCCTTCCTCAAGTAGACGTCCACGTGGCCTCCGCCCTTCTTGACCCCTATCACGTCCTCTGCCCTCTCTATCACCCCCTCGCTGTAGAGGAAGCCCACTGCCAGTTCCTCGTCCTCCCCAGGGGTCCTCATAACCACGGCGAAGGGCTCGCACTCCTTGGAGCACACCCTCACTTCAAGGGGTTCCTCCACTGCCACCAAGTCCTCCTCTTCCCTGTCCTCCTCTCCCCTCACCTTGAGCACCTTGGTTACCCTCACATTCACCCCTTTCCACCTCCGCTAGCAGAGCCTATTGCCTTCAGTAGCTGGAGCACCACGTAGAGGCCTCTCCTCACTTCTGGGTCCTTAAGCGCCCCCAGCAGTTCTGTGAGGGACACGTCCTTTGCCTCGGCCTTCCCGTTAAGAGCTGAGTAGAGTAGGCTGAGGTTGTTCAGCAGGGCTGAGTTCTCCTCCACGAGATGCACCAAGACGTCCTCAGACCTCTCCAGTAGGCCCACTAGGAAGGGCAGTACCCCCGTCCTGTGGAGGAGCTCCACCAGCTTGAAAAGCTCCTCCATTGCCTCCTCGCTCACTCCGCCAGTGGCCTGAACTCTTCCCTCTTCCACTTCTCCTCCACCCTTATCCCAAGTTGCCTCTTCCTCTCCTTTACGTGGAACCTCCAGTTGTCCCTGGGCAGTGGAGGGGACCCGTCCCCTTCCTCAACCTTCTCTATGACCACCGGGGTGTCCTTGTACCCTGGGGTTCCAGAGTCCTTGTCGTAGACGTTGCCGGTTAAGTTGTTCACGCCATTGGAGGAGTCGGAGGTGTAGAGCGGGATAAAGACCTCGTCCCCCCTCACTCTGTCGCTCACTAATGCCCTTGCCTTCACCTCTCCGCCGAACTTGGACTTTATCAGGATTAGGTCGCCGTCCTTGATGTTGTACCTCTCCGCGAGCTCCCTGGACACCTCCACGAAGGCCTCCGGGATCCTCCTCTTGAGTTCCTCAACCCTCCTTGTCATGTTGCCGACGTGGAAGTGCTCCAGTACCCTCCCAGTGTTCGCTGTAACCCTGTGTACCTCGTCCTTAAGCTGTGGGGGACTCCAGCTCAGCGGGTAGAGCTTGGCCTTTCCAGAGGGGGTGGCGAACTTGTCCACGTAAAGGACTTGGGTGTCCCTCCCTTCACTGTCCACTGGCCACAGCAGGCTGTTGAAGCCCTCGAGCCTAGAGTAGCTCACCCCAGCGAAGATGGGGCAGAGCCTCGACGCCTCCTCCATCACCTCGTGTGGGCCCCTGTAGTGCCAGTTGGCCCCCATGGCGTTTGCCACCATCTGGATTATCTCCCAGTCTGGCTTTGAGTCCCCAAGGGGCTCCATTGCCTTGTAGAACCTCTGTATCCTCCTCTCGGTGTTGGTGAAGGTACCTTCCTTCTCTAGGCTCGCTGACGCCGGCAAGATCACGTCAGCTAGTTTAGCCGTCTCGGTCATGAACATGTCCTGTACCACAAGGAAGTCCACCTCCTCCAACGCCTTCCTTGTGAGGGGCGTACCACAGTCCACCATCACCGTGTCCTCCCCTACCACGTAGAGGGCGTGTACCTTGCCCTCCAGGACGCCCTCTATCATCTGCGGTATCTGGAGGCCGGGCCTCCTGCTGAGTTTTACCCCCCACGCCTCCTCGAACTTGTCCGCCTCGTCGAGGGGCTGGTACCCGGGGAGGTAGTTGGGGAGGCAACCGAAGTCGCTCACCCCTTGGACGTTGTTATGGCCCCTCATTGGGAAGGCACCAGTGCCCTGCCTTCCGTAGTTGCCGGTAATGAGGAGGAGGTCGGAGATGGCAGTGGAGGTATCAGCTCCTCCCAAGTGTTGCGTCACTCCCATTCCCCAGATCACTACCACTCCCTTGGCGTTGTGTATCATCTCCGCTAACTTCACCACGACGTCCTTGGGAACGCCAGTGACCTGTTCCACGTAGTCTAAGGTGAAGCCCTTGACTGACTCCTTGAACTCCTCGAGTCCCTCCACCCTCTTCAGGAACTCCTTGTCTTCCCAGCCCTTGTCCAAGATGTACTTGGCGACGCCAGCTAGGAGGGCCGCGTCAGTTCCAGGCTTGGGGCTCACGAATAGGTCGGCCCTCTCTGCAAGCTCATGCTTCCTCACGTCTATTACCACGACCTTAGCTCCCCTTACCTTCTGGGCCCTCTTCACCTTACTCCCTACGACTGGGTGGCTCTCCGTGGTGTTGTGTCCAATCACTACGATGAGGTCCGCGCTCTCGATGTCCTTCAAGGTTCCGGAGTCAGCGCCAAAGCCCACAGTCCTCCATAGGCCCACAGTAGCTGGGGACTGGCAGTACCTGGCCGAGTTGTCAACGTTGTTTGTCCCTATGACTGCCCTCGCTAGCTTCTGCAACAAGTATGCCTCCTCATTGCTCATCTTGTCTGAAGCTATGAAGCCTATGGCGTCTGGGCCGTACTTTTCCTTTACCTCCTTGAGCCTAGAGGCAACGTAGGAGATAGCCTCCTCCCAGGAGGCCTCCCTGAAGTGGTCCCCCTCCCTTATGAGGGGGCGAGTTATCCTGTCATTGCTGTTCACGAAGTCCCAGCCGAACTTGCCCTTGACGCAGGTGAGTACGCCGTTTGCGGGGGACTCCGGGTTGGGCTCGACCTTCAGTATTTTCCTCCCTTTTGTCCACACCTCAAAGGAACAGCCCACCCCGCAGTAGACGCACACTGTCTTGGTTTTCTTGATCTGGGTCTGCCTAGCTCTCCACTCCAGCTCGCTGAGGGACATGAGGAGGGAGAAGTCCTCCTCCCCCTTGCCCAACGCCTCCACAATCCTCTTCCTAGCCTCGCCCTGGATCCAGGAGAAGAGCCCAGCCTCTCCCAGCATCGAGTTCTCCATCAAGGCGTTCACTGGGCAGACGGTGACGCAGGTGCCACAGCCCACGCAGGAAGAGGAAGAGATGGGATTGCCGTGGTCCCACACCACCCTCGGCGGGTTTAACGACCAGTCTATCCATATGACCTCGTTCACGGCGAAGTCCTGGCAGGCCTCCACGCACCTCCCGCACAGGATACACTGGGACGGGTCGTAGGTGTAGAATGGACCCTTGTCTACTGGGTAGCCCTTGTCCTTAAAGTCCTGCCTCCTTATCCCTTCCTTCAGCACTGCCTCGTGTAGGGCGCAGTCGCCATTGTTGTTCTCGCAGATGGTGCAGTAGAGCTTGTGGTACTTGAGTATCCTAGAGAGGGCCTCCCGCCTAGAGGACACAGCCCTCTGGGAGTTGGTGACCACCACGTCGCCCTCCTTGACCTGGGCGGAGCAGGACCTCACCAGCTTCCCGTTGACCTCAACTACGCAAGTGTCGCAGCTGTTCAAGGGCACCAGTCCCTCGTTGTAACACACATGTGGGACGTAGATGCCGTACCTCTTGAGGAGGGAGAGGACTGTCTCGCCCTCCCTCACCTCCACCTCTTTGCCGTTTAGCTTGACCGACACAATATCATTAATACTCTTTATGTTTAAAAACTCGGTTTATTATGTTTTTAAACACACTATATTTTTTAAATACCTGCATGGTAAAGACCGCGTCCCTTGACGCCGCCGTTAGGCTAACGCATTTTAGAGGTTGGCTAGAAATTACCTTCAATATTCTTCATGATTATCTCGTCGAACTCCTTAGGTCTAGGAAGTTTCGTGGATCTTATTGAGTTAATAAATTCCTCTTTATTGTTTATGCTAAACAACTTATTGTACTTCTTCTCAAAACCTATCGTAGATGAAGGCTTTCCACTTATCCCAAATCCACAGGCAGAACCAGAAGTGTGAGCCGGGAAAACTTCAGCGTAGTCCTGTAATACCTTAAGTTTTTGTAAACTGTAGAAGAGTTGTTCAGCGGAGTCCTCGCCTCCTAGATCTATTCTACCAATTCCACCTACAAACAGCGTGTCCCCAGTTAACACTGCCCAAGGTTCATCTCCTCTCCTTAAGTCAGTTATAAGCACAGAAACGCTGTCTGGAGTGTGCCCAGGGGTATGGAGAAACCTTATTTTAACGTTACCCGCTTTTATCTCTTCATTGTCCCTAACCTTTTGCGCAAATTTGACCTTAGTGCTCTCATGCATATAAACGTTAGCTCTAGTCATTTCACCTAACTTCTTAGCCCCAGATAGGTGATCAGCGTGAGTATGAGTGTCTATGATGTAAGATATCTTCATGTCGTATAGCTCTGAAAAGTTCATTAACTCTTCTATCATGTCAATTTTAGGGTCAACGATTATTAATTCGCCAGCTTGAGTACATCCAATGACGTAAGTTAAACACCCTCCAATTTTTGAGATCAATTGTCTAAATAGCATAAGTTAATATTGTTAAGATACTAAAAAATATTATTCACCATTTCCAGTTAAGTGGTCACGTCTAAGACTTTAAACTTTTCGACAGGCTCCCGGGTGAAATACGTAGTAATGTCTTCTCATCTCCTCCACTACAACAGACTCGCTTTCGTTAGCTAAATCCAAAATATCTTCCACTCCTTCTATAGAGGAACTCCTCAACTTGATAACTTGTCAAATTACTTTACCTCCTTGGCCTTTGCTATTCTAACCTCTCTAGCCCTTAAAGTCTCCTTTTCATCTAGATTTACCTTTCTATCGCCCTTTCTACTATTGGCTTACCGTCTGCGATGACGATCACGGTCTTCGCCAATGTCTTTCATCAATTCCTAAGGAGTTGGAAGCGTCTTTCACGGTCTTAGCGTCTTTGGCTTTGACGAACTGTAATTAATTCCTTTATTTTTCAATAATTCCTCTCCAAATATTAGCTTAAAGTGTTCCATTGAATGGATCATGCAACCTAAGCAAGACTCCACAGTAACGTAAGATTCGTCTGTGAAAATTGCTGTTATTTCGTTGTTAAAAATTATGAACTTAGTATTAACTTCATCATTGTATTTAATATTTCCTTTCAAGCCCTTAACCTTTTCCATGTCTTCACTTCTTACTACTAGGTATAGTTCACCGTTGAACTCTCTCAATAACTTTATCATCCAAACTGGTATTCTCGGGTAAACTATCTTTAGTATCTTAGCCTTGCTGATCATATTTTTCACAAAGCTCATCACTTGTCTCCTTCCCTCAATTACGGCAGACCTTTCCTTACTCTTATCTTTGGCTATAGCGTTTACTTCAGCCACTATTTTATCTATCTGCTCTATAATGCTTTGCTTGTAATTTTCAAAACTTATGTTAGGGTCAACAAGTTTAACCCTTTTTGGTCTACCATTTACCACTTTAACAAAACCTTTCTTCTCGAGTCTCGAAACTACGTCGTATACCTTTTGATATGGAACGCCAGAGAGTTCTGCCAATTCCCTCATTTTAGCGTTGCATAGCTTAGTTAATGAGGAATAAACTTTACTCTCATAATTTGAAAAACCTATCTTAATTAATTTCTCTTCCAATTCACCACTCATAGTGAATAATACTAATTTATTGTTAATAAGATTTTATAGTAAATGAGTAGGAGCAAAAACTTTCACCTCTTCACGTTATTAGTCTTCTTCACGGGACTCTACTTAGGAATATTTAGGGTAGCCTTTCCTGTACTGGAAATAAATGAGTATTACTTCGTACTGTACTCGATTATCATTTTTGGTTTCACTAAATCCTTTATGAATTACGTCTCTGGGTACCTATCTGATGTAATAGGTAGGAAAAAAGTGTTAATATTGGGCTGGTTAGTCTCAATTCCCTTACCACTAATAGCAATAATAGTTAAATCTCCCACATTAGTTACATTATTTACAGTATTGTTAGGAATAAATCAAGCGTTAACTTGGACAACTACAGTGACTTCTCAGATCGATATATCTGGCAAAAGAAGAGCAGGATTGGCGTCTGGAATAAATGAAACTTTTGGGTATCTAGGCGTCTCGATAGGGAATTTTATCTCTGGTTTAGTAATCTCTTCCTTTTTCTCACCTTATTACTTGATGTTATTAGCAGGGTTGTTAGCCTTAGGATTCTCAAATATAACATCAGAAACCAAACCTAATACAAGTTTAGGCAAAGGAGGTATAGTGTCCTCTTTACTTGTAGGTATTGCTGGGCTATTAGAGAAGTTCGTAGACGCGTTCTTCTGGGTTCTAGTCCCACTATACTTGTCGGTTAAAGGTCCATTAGAGATTTCCATTATAGTGACAATATATACGTTGACGTGGGCATTGTTGCAAATCCCCTTTGGATACATAAGCGATTTGAAAGGTAGACTCTTGTTATTAGTGTCAGGATTTATTACTATGGGGATTGGAACTTCTATCTTCATGTTGCAGTACTACGTTATTTCCGCCTTTATATCCGGACTAGGAATGGCAATGGTATATCCTAATCTTATAGCTTATGTAAATGACTATTGTAGTGATGGGAATAGAGGGAGGTCATTAGGAATTTATAGGTTGTTGAGGGATTCAGGTTACGGATTCGCTGGGTTAATTTTCCTATTGACATATAAAGACTTATTAACAGCGGTGACGCTAGTGGTCCTCTTACAACTCGTATCAATATTTCCCCTAGTATACGTTAGGGGAAGAGTTTAGGAAAATTCCTCAGTGTGACGAAATATCAATCTTTAAGGCGTCTTCTTAAATGACGTTTTGGCGTAAAAAGTTTCTAAAGCGATGACAAGAACGAAAACAAGCCTCTCCCTTTAGGGCGTGGAGTAGGTCAGATCCGGTGTTGAGAACATCTATGAGGAGACAAAGACGTTGGTCAAGTGATCCTTCCAGTAACACGCAAATGGCAAATGAACGACAAGCCTCGCCCCTCAAGGCGTGGAGGAGGTTAGATTTAGGGATCTCAGAACTCAGGACTTTCCTTTCTGAAGTCCCTGGCTTTCCTTATTAGATGGAACGACTCACCAACGAGGAGTCCAGATGAGAACATTAGGCAAGAGTCAAGGATGGTAATCTCAACTAGGCTGAGTCCACCTGACACCAACGCCTCTACCCCTATTCTGACTAAGAAGAGGGATAACCACAGGACGTAAATGAGGATTGACCTCTTGTAGTAGAGGGTTCCTCCATTCATGAATAGCGTAGACCCAACACCCAACTTTAAGCCGAGCGCTAAACCGGCTATAAATCCTGCGGCCGCCAGTGAAAGAGTCCCTGGGTCCTGCAGAACGAGGAGCACGCCAAGAACTATGTAAAGGATAGGCCTCAAGAGTACCCGAGTTGGCCTGTACTTCCTACCGTAAACCGTCCTAAGTGAACTCAGCACGACTATGACGCCAAACACGCCAAGATATACCGCATCTCCCTGGAACCCTAAACTCCCTCCAGCCATTGTTCATAGTGGCTGTTCTTATTTTTAAAGTTACCCTAAAGTTTTCAATATGTGGATAACAATTTGTTTGTTTTGATATGAATTGAATTTTTCTTTAGACTAATAAACATGGATTCACTCTTACAATTGAACTTAACGAGGAACACGATGAAAAGATTGTTGAAAGTATTCCTCATACAGCATAATATGCTCGAAATCCACAGGTATAAGTTGAAATAAAATTGAATTTTATAGAGGTGGACGAAATTGTTGTCCACACACGTTCTAATAACCGCGAACGCAGGAGACCTAGGGGAAAAGTCAATCATAGTAGGTAACCTGCAGAGGATGAAGACCGTGATCAGCCCGCTGGACAAGCCAAGGTGGGTGAGCGAGTTTGGTCTACTACACGTATGTAGGGAACTACAATGGAGAGAAAGCGTCGTCTTTCGCGGGATAGGCATACCCTCGTTGACCTTGGTCACTCATGACTTGTACAACCTAGGGGTGAGGTAGTTAAGTTCGGTTCTCCCACGGGGCTAAAGGACGTAAAGCCAGGGGAAGTGGTGGTGCCCATAGGGTGCTCGTACAGCTCATACGTTGCCTTCTGCCAGTACCTAGACGGCGGGTTCACAAGCTATGCGCTGACCACAGACTACGAACTCTTGAACAGGGTAGTAGAAAACTTGGAGAAGCGTAAGAGGAAGACCAGAGTGGGGAACGTGTTCACCAGCGAGACGCGCTGTTTACCCACACGAGGGAGTTTCTGAAGAAGCTGTCGTCTAGGAACCACTTGGCTGTGGAGCTGGAGGGAGCTGGCCTCTATCTCCTGGGGAACTTTATGGGCTTCAATGCCGTCACAGTCAACCTAATATAACAGGAATGGGGTCACGGGGAAGTCGCTGCCACAGGAGGAGGCCAACAAAAGGGAAAGGGTGATAGCGCAGGCGATACTGGAGAACCTCTAGTTTTTAAAGCAGTCCAGTTTTTGCCAAGGTTATTAGCGTAATAGAAGGGATGCGATAAACGCGGTTGTCCCCCAAACGCGGGTAAACTAGATGGCCCGCGCAATGCTCTTATAAGGTCGTCTACACACGTAGTAGCACGCGCTGGTCACGTTACCGCGTAGTAAACTAACAGCTGAGGGAAGAGTGTTATTGTAATGTAGCTTGAAGACAGTAGGCAGAGCCTTATATTTCTAGGTTTAATTATTAGTTAGGTGCAGATAAGGTAAAAGATGCGAAAAGAAGAGGAAAACTAGTAGGCAAACCCGATGCAGAGATCGATGGATTCCCGGTTGAAATTAAAGCCTCAAGATCTATTACAGTACCCCTTCGCCAGGAGTGGATACTCCAAACAGCACTGTACGCCTATATTTACTGCCAGGTCAAGGGCTACCTCGTGGTGGTAAAGTTCAGCCTTAGCGACGAGAAGACTGCGCTCATAGAGAAGGTTCACCATTACGCTGTGTACTTGGCGAGCCCACCGAACAAGGAGGAAGTTAACCGCTTCGTTGACCAATCCATGAGCGAAGTGGCTGAGCCCAATGTTGTTAGCGGAAGCCTACGTCTCGCCTAAGGGAGACGCCATCATCCCTCCATTCAGCTCGAAGGTGGGGAAGACCATGCTCTCCGACCCTGTTAACGTATCCGTCTCCCCCTAAAGCACAGGGGAAGGTACCTAGTGAAGTACAGGGACGTACACACTTACCTCCAAGTCTTCAGTGGCGAGGTGTACTTCTTCGAGGTCAGGGGAGAGGAGGGTGCGGTGATAGACGCCCTGACCAGACTGGAGGAAAGGAGAGCCTTCGGCGTGGACTGGGAAGCGGTGGACGTAAAGGTTGGGGAGGTGAAGGTAGGGGAGGTGAGGGCCTTCGAGCTCGACTTGACTACCCCAGTCCTCTTGGTCTCGCCGAGGAGGAAGGAGAAGAGGAAGCTCTTCACCAACTGGCCGTCAGTCGTGTTCTTTAGCAACGTAGTGGACGTCACCGGTACAAAGAGGGGAGACGGGATGCTTGAGGAAGCCCTCAGGGAGCTGGACGAAGCCCTGTGGGAGGAACCCTCTACGATGTCCTACGCCAAGGTCATCTACGCGGGAAAGGAGGTGGTTGGGCTAATGGGGAAGCTGAGGTACTCGGTGGTAGACAGGAAGGTGACGAGCTTGCTAAGCATGGTGCTGGAGTCGGTGGTAGCCAAGGGAATAGGCTCCTCTAAGAGGAACGGATTTGGTAGGGTAAGCTTGAAGGTGTTGGCCTAGAGGCGCAGAGGTGAAGGGGGTGCTCTCACTTGATCTGAAAGAAGTGTACGTAGTAGTCACTGACATCTACGTAGAGGACACGATGAGCCTAGTAGTTGAGGGCAGAATAGGCGACAAGGCTCTCTACGCCTATGTCTTCTTATGGAAGCCTCCGGTCTAGGGAGTCCCCTATAACGTGGAGTTGAGTGGGTTGAGGACTTCCTCGACAGCAGCTTCGACAACTGGAAGGTGAAGGACAGCGCCAACAACGAGGCGCTGAAGTCCCTTCTAGACGCTCTCAATATGGATGACTACGACTCCAAGAGGAAGTACATGTAAGTCGGGATGAGACCCAGTCAGGGTAAGACTGCTGAACCTAAGGTCCGTCTAAATGCCTGAGGTCGCAGGCGAGTCTGGGGAGTTTGAGGCCCAGTGCCAGCAGTCCGCGCCCTGCCACGCGTTATGCGGTACTAATAGGATCCCAGCTGATCGAGCTAAAGTCTACTCACTAGTCCTTAACAATACTTAAAACGGAAAATCTCCATGAAAACATCGAAAACTTGAGTATCACTACAAGTACTTTCAGTTACCCCTCTTTTCTATCTAAGGTTATGTCTTTTTTATTACGTGGAACGTATTACGCGTCTGGGCAATCAACTTCACGGAGCCAAACTAGGTATCTGAGGAGTGAGGCATGAGTTAAGTATAAGTATGCTTTCTAACGTCAATCGTTTGCCTCCACCATAGAAATATCTGTTTTCAAGAGATATTCATTATAGTTTATATTAAAGTAATTACAGTTTGCTAAATCGCATAAAGATTAAATTTACCTAAATGTGTATGTGTATAAATTGAGTGAAATGAGAATAAATTTTTTATATAATTTAAACATATAGCTTCCAGTGGTTCAAAATGAATAGGAAAATAAGAAGAGCGTTGGGTAGGGCGGCCCTCATAGCCATAATAGCGGTCTTGGTAATAGCAGTTGCAGGGGGAATAGGCTACTACCTAGCCACGTCTCATCCTGTGACGAGAAAAGTAACTATAAACTACTACGACGACCTGGCCCCCTCAGAGGCAAAGGCATTTGACAACGTGATAATCCCCGAGTTCGAGAAGCTATACCCTAACATCTCCGTCCACCTAATAGTCGAGAGCGCGTCGTCCATGGTGAGCACCATAGAGTCGCTGGAGAAAGGAAACGACGTAGGACCTACAGTGATAGCCGAGGACAACATGATCATAGGGGAGCTCTTGTACGCTGGCGACCTCATGAACTTGACGCCATACGTGTCCAGCGTAGCCCCTTCCAGTATGATACCGTCCATGGTGAACTTAATGCATTACGAGGAGTCAGTGTACCACGGCGTCTACTTCATCCCGTTTAGGGTCAACATACCTCTCGTGTGGTACAACGCGACGGTTTTCAGGGAACTCAACTTGTCGCCTCCCCAGAACTGGACTCAGTTGATGCAGGACGCCAAGGTAATCTACGAGAAGACCGGCGTCAAGCCGGTCATGTTCCAGGGGCACGGAGGTGCGAGCACCGCGACGGAGTTGTACCAGTGGATGGTTCAGGCTGGGGGCAACCCGTTCGTATTTAACGACTCTGGGGACGTGAGGGCGTTCACTTACCTTGACGAGCTATCTTCCTACATGAACCCCGAGTACATTCACGGCTATTGGGGGAGCTACAAGGGTCTAACGGACGGCGAGTACTATATCTTGGACTACCAGTGGCCCTACATATACTCGGTCATGGAAAGCGAGGGGGTAAACATGAGCAACGTGGGCTTCTACCCTGGTCCCTCTGGTCCTGTCAACGACGACCACCTAGTAGGCGGGGACGTGCTTGCCATCCCCAAGGGGGCAACTGACCTCACTGACCTACTCCTGTTCGTGAAGTTCCTGCTGTCGTACCAAGTGCAGAGGGACATCATAACGATACTGGGCGAGCCAGCGGTGAACGCTAAGGCGTACCAGAACCTGCCTTCCAACATATCGGCGTTGTTCAAGGCCGAGGAGGAGGCCTTCCAGACCGCGTTCTTCAGGGAGCCCGTTCCGTGGATAAGCTACTGGAACACCATAGCGGACAAGGTGTTCGACCAGATAGTCGTAGATCACGCTCCAGTGTCCGAGATACCCTCGATCCTGAGCCAGGCTAACGCAGAGATGTACACCTACTTGAAGACGACCTACAACTCTGCCGTAGCCCAAGAGTACGAGGAGGGGGTGTTCCAACCGCTCTACGGGTGAGGTACGTGAACTCAAACTTAAGGTACCTCCTTTTTGTTATTCCCGCAATTGTTTACGTTGGGGCGTTTGCCTTTTACCCCTCGTTTGACGCAGTTTACTTGAGCTTCTTGAACAACAGGGGTCAGTTCACGCTTGATAACTACAAGGAGTTGTTCTACTTCAACATCTACGGCACCATCTATGACACGGTGATAGTGACCGTTGGGGCCCTCCTCATCCAACTCCTCCTGGGGCTCGGCATAGCCTCCGTGCTGACTAGGGAGTTCGCGGGGAAGAGGGCCTTCTCGACCCTTACCATAATTCCAATGGGCGTGGCCACCATCGTAGCGGCCATAGCCTTCTCCTTCATCTTCCAGACCGCTGGGGGCTACGCCAACTCCCTCCTCCACTTGTTGCACCTTCCTTCCGTAAACTGGTACTCAAACACCTACATCTCCCTCCTTGTAGTCATGGTCTCCGACAGCTGGAAGAACACGCCCATCGTGACGCTCATACTCCTCTCCGGTATGGCTTCCATACCCAAGGACCTCTACTACGCCGCCGCCCTGGACGGCGCGGGCCCGGTGAGGAGGTTTTTCTACGTAACCCTCCCTAACCTCAAAAAGTTCATCGCCATAGCCTTGATCATTAGGGGAGTCAGCGAGTTCAACATCTTTGCCTTGCCCCTAGTCTTAATAGGGTACCACCCTCCCCTCTTGACCACTCTCGCGTACGAGCTCTACTCCACGACCACTGTAAACTTGTCCTCGGCAGCTGCCGTGATCCTACTCGCCTTCATCTCCGTTCTGATATTGTTAAACATAAAGCTCGGCGGAGGTGAGAGGAGATGAGGTTCCTGTACATAGCAGTGGTAATTTTCGCCGTATACTTCCTCTTCCCCCTATACGTCCTCCTGTTGATAGCCTTCAGCCCGGCGAAGTTCACCATAGAGTCCCTCTACCCACCCCTAATCTTTAAGGAGTTCACCCTGAACAACCTTGTCTACGCCTTCACCCAGTACGACTTCCTCCACCCGTTCATCAAGAGCCTGTCGGTTGCAACGCTGGTAGGAGCGCTGGCGTTGCTACTGGGGATACCGGCGGGTTACGGGCTGAGCAGGTTGCCTGGTAGTGTCGCGTACCCCCTAATAGTCTTGCTCTTGGTGACCAACATGGTCCCCGGCATGGTGGTGGCCATCCCAATAAGCGCCGAGTTCATAAGGCTCCACTTGTTCGACTCAGTGCTAGGACTAGCCCTAGTTCAAGAGCTCATAACCCTGCCCTTGGCGACTTTCATAATGCAGGGCACCTTCTCAGCCATTCCCAGAGAGATAGAGTACCAGGCTAAGATAGATGGCGCCTCCACGCTCTCCTACTTTAAGGACGTCCTTGTGCCCACAGCCCTTCCAGGGATAATAGCCGCTTTCCTCATCTCTTGGATGTTCTCGTGGGACGAGTTCACTTACGCCGTGATACTCTCACCCATACACCCCACGTTGCCCGTGGAGATATACGTGAACATAACCAGGGGGAACGAGCTGGCTGCAGTGGCCTTCTCCCTGGTGTTCACGGTGCCCGTGGTAATTTTAACCCTCCTTCTCCAGAAGTACCTCAAGGGTGAATACTTAACCGGAGGTGTAAAGGCGTGATCCAGCTAGTGGAACTTACTAAAAGGTATGGGAACAAGGTAGTACTAGACGGAATAACTGAGAAGATAGAAACTGGAGAGTTCTTCGTAATCCTAGGGCCCAGCGGTGCGGGGAAGTCAACCCTGCTTAAGGTCCTTGCGGGGATAGAGAAACTGGACAAGGGAAAGATAATAGTGGACGGCAAGGACGTCACTAACCTCCCGCCGGAGAAGAGGAACGTGGCCATGGTGTTCCAGAACTACGCCCTCTACCCCAACATGACGGTCTACGATAACATTGCCTTCCCCCTTAAGATGAGGGGGATAAAGAAGGAGGAGATAGAAAAGAGGGTGGAAAAGGTGGCCAAGCTCTTGGGCATCAGCGACATCTTGAAGATGAACGTCACCAAGATCAGTGGTGGGCAACAACAGAGGGTGGCAATAGCCAGGGCAATAGTGAGGGAACCGTCCTTTTACCTCCTCGATGAGCCCCTGTCCAACCTCGACGCAAGGGTGAGGTTCGTCGCTAGGGGAGAGCTCAAGAGGATACAGAAGGAGCTCAACGGCACGTTCATCTACGTGACCCACGACCAAAAGGAGGCGATGAGCTTGGCCGACAGGGTAGCGGTGCTCCACAACGGCAAGTTCGAGCAGGTCGGCACGCCCACTGAGCTATACGAGTACCCTAGGACAAAGTGGGTTGGCGAGTTCATAGGGGACTTCCCGATGAACTTCCTCCCAGGGGACGTGGTAGGGGAGAAGGGAGTGGAGATTGGCTTTAGGCCAGGGTGGACGAAGATAGGGGGTGGGCTAATGTGCACTGTGGAGTCAGTTGAAGTGTTGGGCGAGTTTATCTACCTGTCCTGCAGATTCGGAGAGCACAGCGTAGTAATAGAGTCCAAGGAGATGTACGACATTGGGAACGAGGTGACGTTTGAGATAGTGAAGTTCAGGAGGTTCAAGGACGGCGTACTAGTTGAAAAGGAGTAATTTTTCCTTTCTAGCCCCTCTTTTCATATTACGCCCCCAATTCGAGGGATTGAGAGGTTCTAGCAGTCAGAGGACAGAGTTAATACCACGCCTCTGTTGGGACTTTTCAACGTTACCAAGGTCAACGGTGGGAGCTAATGAGACCCCCTTCAAAGGACGATAGGGTGACCCGGAGCTCCTTCGTGCAGTACCTCGAAAGTACCGCAAGAGTGCCTCCTCCGTATGGCTGAAGCCTCCCTCGGCTACATTACGAATGATTGACGTGAGCTCGGGGGCCAAAGGCTTTTATTTCCTCGTTCACATTCTACATGATGAAGGCCCTCTTCCTCTTGACGCTTCTTGCCCTCCTCCCTCCCATTGCACTGGCCTTCTCGTCAACAAACTACGGCTACGAGTTCGGCTACGTACCCTTAAACGGGTTGCAGTCGCTTGTCGAGGTGTACAACCTGTCGCTTGCCCCCGGCTCCCCCGACATTTCCGTACAGCAGAACGTTTGCATTAACGTGGGGGGACAGGGAGTGTTCGTGCAGAACGTCCTCCACCCCTTGCCGGGAGAGGGATGTTGGGAGACCAGCGTCTACTACAACGGCGAGTACAACTACACCGGTTTCTCGCCGGTGAAGGGTAGTTGGTTTAACCTAACCACGGTGTGGTACGCCAAAGGAGACGACACGGTAGTGGAGTTCTACTTCTCCAACGGCACCGTGAAGGAGGAGAGGACGTACGTCCTCCAGGGCGAGTACCTTGGCGTGGTATACGACGGCTACACGATAGGTACGGTGGTCGCAGGATACGGAAACGGGGCGATAGCGTACTTGGCAAAGGGCTTCAACGTCTCCATCGAGTCCTTCTACCTGCTCAACGGTAGCTGGTACGTCCCTCCCTTGGCTTGGAGCGGTTGGGAAAACACCGGGGAGAGTGCGGTCGGAGGGAAGGCCTACTACTACGATGGAAGGGTCTGGGTAGTCTACGGCAACTCCACCTCCCCACAGCTACTCTACAACGTCAGCGCGGTGATAGTGAACAACACGGTGCACGTCTTCCCAAGGGGCAGCTTGTGGGAGGTGGACGGGAAGTACCTTACGAACGAGACCGAGTTCGTGGAGGGGGAGGTGCTCAAGCCGTTGGGGACAAACTACTCCTTCGTCGCCGAGAAGGAGATAGTTCTAGAGTTCCCTGAGCAAGTTGCAGTAGACGGGGTAAAGGGGGACGTGTTCTACTTGCCCTCCCCTGAGACCGTGTACGTGAGGGAGGGGGACAAGTGTGTTGCAGTTTACGTAAACTCGAGCTCAAAGTCCGGGCAACAGCCTTCCTCTACTACCTTCGTTTTGTCCACCGCGATAACGTCAAGCACGTCATTCCCAGAGACGTCAAGGTCTACGGGCTTGCCCACTACGGTAAACAACGCGTCCGCGTCAAGCATGAGTGTAGCGGAGATGAGATGGGAACTGTTGTTAGCTAGCGCAGTAGTAGGCGTGGCCGTAATCGTCCTAGTCTTGAGGAGAAAGTAATGGCCTTCTGAAGCCCATTCCTTTCGTGCTCTTCAAATCTCAGTACCACAGATGCTGAGGGCTTCTGGCCTCATGGTGAGAAGGTAAACAGAAGACGGTTATTCGGGAACCCCAAAAGCGGGGAAAAGGTTTTGCTTAAATTGCAGAGGGCTTAACGATAACGTTCTGAGCTTCTCCGGTAAAAGGACTAGTGGCAACGGTAGATTTGTCTGCGTCTCGCGTGTAATGGAGGGTTGGGAGCCAAAGGACTGAGCGCGTACGTTCTGGACGAAGTGGAGTGTGATGTTAACGTCGCCGTAATATGAGGTATTTAGGGGCTCCAACGCAACGTAGAGCTCTAGGTAGTCCGCGCTTGTCGCCTTGTTCAAGATGTCTGGGTACACTCCAACTACTTTAAAGGCTGAAGAGGGGCTGACGGTAACGTAGACTAGGCTATAGTTGGACACATAGAAGTCATAGGAGAGGCTGAGGGAGAAGTTGTACACGTGGCTTGAGTAGACTCCAACGGATTTAACGAATTGGTAAGGCGGGTAGAGGGAATAGAAGTTAGAGTCGTTGGTGTAGAAGTTCAGAAACTCTATATACGAGTACTCTTTCGCAACCCCCCTTTAAGCTGATGTTGTCCATCACTAAGCCGTTAGAGCTCTCAAACAACAAGTACAGGGGCTTAGCTTTCGCGGGCACATGGCAAGGTTCTCGAGCTCTATCCTGAGCTCGTCCAGTATGTTATCGTCCTTTTACTCCGGGGAGTAAGGTACGCTGTTTGGGTTCCTGGTCTTCACGAAGGCGATAGGCAGCTTGTTGACCACTTCCTCATGGGTCTTGACCGCTAAGAAGGGGATGGAGGCGTCCAAGGGGATCGCGATGTGCCTCCCAGCATCATTTGCGTAGAGGGAGGCGAAGTGCAAGTTTTGCCTCCCTCACCGTCATCACCCTGGAGGAGCTGTCGAGGTAGGCGAAGGAGTCGAAGGGGTCGCAGTCCTGGGGTTCCTCCTCGAAGTAGACCGGCCATGCTCCCTCCTCCGTGGGATAGGAGTCCGTGGGATAGGAGGCGAAGCCCAGGAAGGGCCTCCCTTGGCGAGGCTGGAGAGGACCTCGAAGAACGTCTTAATTGCTCCCTGGAACTCCATAGTGATATCTTTTCTTTACAACGAAAAAAAGATGTTGTCTACGCCTTCCGTAATCAATGCTTCGCTTTGTTTAGAGTTTGTTCTATCTTTTTAGTTAATACACGTGCTCGGATAAAAAGCGAGTAGGGTTTGTTTCCTCAAGGGCTTTATTGACGTTGAAGTTAATTTATAAGCGATCGGATGAGGGAATTAAAGTGGTAAGCCGAGGATAAGAGGGTTACTTGACGGCATAGGCGCTTGGCAAGAGACTTCCTAAGCGTCAGAGTGGGCAGACAGACGAGGGTGCAGGGCTCTACATTTTCTCAGTTAGCTCTCTTCAACTAGGACAAGGGAAGAGCAACCACAGTAGCTGGCAGGAGGCAACGCCGTCACAGTTCTCATGAGGTCTCTAGAAAGTTTACGCGTTGAGTGCCCCCGGCGAGGTCTAACTGCTCATAGGGGATAGTTCCTCGCGCTCTCCCACGACCTGGGAGCCTTGGCGCGTCGAACCTTCACGGCTGGCACTACGTGCAGGAGCCCCCTGCTTCCTTGGTCTTAGAGAGTAAATATGCCTTTCCTCGGGCCCCACAAGGCCAAACGCCGTCTTCAGCACAGATACTGCTAGCTCCCTTTCTAACTCTGTCCATGCTTGAGAAGACACTACCGTAAAGCTTTAAAACCGACGTTGGACTTTCTGACCCACTCCTCGCCCTGCGAGGGTTCTGCCTAGGTCTAAGGCGTTACTCCCCTTTATGGGAGTTACTCCGTGATGTGAAGAGAAAAGAAAGAGCCAAAGCGTTAACAATCTTCTTCACGCC